>CAIWLA010000620.1 GCA_903913345.1 uncultured Magnetococcales bacterium
CGGTTGCCCGAAACGGCAATCAAGAAGCGACCCGTCCTGTGAGGCGGGAAGCTGTGAATGCCTGAGCCGGATGATGGGAAACTATCAAGTCCGGTTCTTCGGGGGGGATGGCGCAGTAATGCGCTGTCCCTACCCTCCAAACCGGTTTTCCTCCATCGGCTTGACCAAAAAATCGACCGCCCCCGCCTGCATACAGGCCACAGCCGTCCGCACATCATCCGTTGCCGTCATGACCAGGATCGGTATCTCCGGAAATTGCCGGACCAACTCCGGCAACAACTGCAATCCGTCGATATGGGGCATGGCGAGATCCAGAATCACCGCCGCCACACCCGCTTGTCCCTGCTCTCCCTCATCCGCCGTCAGACGGGCCAGCAGCGGCAGCACCGCCCGACCGTCGGCCAAGGTCTCCACCCGTTCTATCCCCGCTCCCCGCAACACCGTCGCCACCGAAAACAGAACCGAGGGATCGTCATCCACCACCACCACCGGCAACGCCGTATACAACGGCAACATGCCCAGAGAACGGTCGCCGGAGGCTCCAGACCAGACCATTACATTTTCCACCGCTGAGGGTCTGACAACCGTTCCTGCGGCGTCACCTCTGGTTGCGTCATCGCCTGATGATCACGCCACAGCTCCTTGAATATTTTTTCCTTTGTGACCCCCTCAAACTGATGCCCGTTGGCAAACAGACGCAGGGTGATGTTTTTTTCGTGGGCCGATTCCGAGACTTCAACCACTTCACACGGAAATTGATGGACACCCACATCGGAAACCAACCGCAACCGTCCCGTATCCCGCTCCTGCACCCCTGACAGTTCCTGAAAACCCGCATGGCCCCCATTCAGGCTCACATCCTTGGCCACACCCCGAAAGTGGATGCCGCTCCGGGTCTTGAACTCCAACGCGGTGGGTAATCCCGACGACCTCCCCCCAACCAGGGCCACCGCCTGGGCGGCGCGTGGTGTGCCGGATCGCGGCAGAGCCTGGACCACTTTGGCCGGTTCCCGATAGGGGGCCACGGCGCGCGGCGGCTCAGAGGGTGCCACAGGCGAGGCCACACCCTCCCCGGATGGTTCCGCCAGCACCATCCCCAGGCGCGACGCGCCCGGTTGTCTCGTGCCCGATGGTCCCGTCTCCCGGTCGTCGTGGCCAGAGACCAGGACCGGTTCGGTCACACCCATCCACCTGGTCGCACCCGCAGTCGCCACGGCGAGGTCTGGAACCAGACCGGAAAAGAAATCATCCCCCTCCGCCGAGTCCGGCACCGGTTCCCACTGCGGGGGCGGTCGGTATGAGGGCCTCGCCACTCTGGCCAGCGGTTGAAACCCACTCGTGGCCAGCTCACCAGCCTGCCAATGGGCCACTTCGGCCACCACGATCAACCCATCCCCCGGCGTCGGCTGAAAATCCGCATCCATCGTCCAATGCCCCGCCGCCACCGGATCGGCCTGCCCCGCTTCATCGGCCTGAGAAGGCAGACCCTCCCGCGTTCCCGTTTCATGCAGAAGAAGCGTGGAAACCATCAACTCCTCGGCATAGCTCTCCAACTCCTCTCCGAACGCAGGGCGCGTCCCCTCCTGAGGGTGCGATACGGCCAGAACCACAATCGGCTCGACCGGCCGTTGATCGACCTTCAAAGGGGGAGCCTCCTGTTGGCCGATGGTGGCACTCTGCGAAACCGTTCCACGGATGGCAGGTTCCACGGCGGGCACCGATTCCAGGCCTGGAGGAGTGGGCAGATCCGCCGGTCTTGTCGCGACGGAGTCGGCAGCCGCAGGGGTTGTGGCTCCGCTGGTCGTGACCAAAGCGGGCAGATCGGCCTGAACCACCCCGGCATCGGTTTCGGTCAACGACCGGGCAAACAGGTCCGAAACCTGCCACTCCTCTGGTTCCGTAGCACCGTTGCCAGCCTCCCCACCCTCCTGCGCATCGACACCCTGGATCTCCACCAACAGGTGCA
>CAIWLA010000621.1 GCA_903913345.1 uncultured Magnetococcales bacterium
GCCTGCAGCCAAATGATGTTGATGCCCTTCTCAACCTGGGCACTCTCCTCCAAGGAATGCAACGTTTCGAAGAGGCTGAGGAGGTCTATCACCGGGCCTTGCGCATCCAGCCACTCGACGGGGACATCCACAACAATCTGGGAGGGCTTTTGCGCGAATGGCAACGGTTTGCAGAGGCGGAGGCTGCCTATCGGCAGGCGTTGTGCCTCCAGCCGGACCATGCGGATGCCCGCAAGAATCTGGACAACCTCCTGAAAGAGTTGCAACGGTTTGAAGAGGTTGAGGCCGCTTGTCGACAACGCCTGCACCTCCAACCAGACAATGCCGAGGCTTACGTCCATCTGGGCAATCTCCTGACCGGGATGAAACGGTTTGCAGAAGCTCAGACGGCTTATCTCCAGGCACTGCACCTCCAGCCGGATCATGCCGAGGTCTATTGCGGTCTGGGCTTTCTGTTGCAAGAGCAACATTGTTTCGAAGAGGCTGAAGCCACCTATCGACAGGCCTTGCGTCTTCAGCCGAACCATGCCGAGGCTTACTATAATTTGGGCAATCTTCTGACCAAGTTGCAACGGTTTGCCGATGCGGAGGCGGCTTATCGGCAGGCCGTGCACCTCCAGCCAAACGATGCCGATGCCTATTACAATTTGGGCAATCTTCTTGCAGGGCTGAAACGTTCTGAAGAGGCCGAGTTCGCTTATCGACAGGCACTGTTCCTCCGGCCAAACGATGCCGGTGCCCACATCAATCTGGGCATTCTTCTGGCGGAGATGAACCGTTCTGAAGAGGCCGAGACCGCCTATCGTTGGGCTTTGCGCCTCAATCCAGACCATGTTGATGCCCTCAACAATCTGGGCATTCTTCTGGCGAGGATGAAGCGTTCTGAGGAGGCCGAGGCGGTTTATCGGCAGGCTTTGCGTATCAAGCCAGACAATGCCAGTACCCATCACAACCTGGGCAATCTCCTGTCCGCGTTTGGACAGTTGGTCGAAGCAGAAACGAGCTATCGCCGGGCACTGGTTATCAAACCCGATTTTCTCAAAGCCCACAGCAGCTTGCTGTTTGTCCAAAACTATCGAGGCGACCTGAACCGGGAGGAAGCCCTTGTGGATGCCCGGAAATATGGAGAATGGGTGGCATCCCAGGCCGATCTCTTCAGCCACCGTGCCCATCCGGCGGATACCGACCGCCGCCTGCGAATTGGCCTGGTCTCCGGGGATTTGCGTCAGCATTCCGTTGGCTATTTTCTGGAAGGGGTGGTCGCTGCCTTGAATCCAGAGGAGGTGGAGCTGTTTGCCTATGCCACCTCCGATCGGGAAGATCCGCTTACTCGAAAGTTCAAGGGCCTCATTCCCCATTGGCGCACTGTCGTCCTGTTGCCCGACCTGGAACTGGCCCAGTTGATTCACTCCGATGCCATAGACATTCTCGTGGATCTCGCCGGTCACACGGAGTTCAACCGGTTGTCCGCGTTTGCCTGGAAACCCGCCCCCATCCAGGTCACCTGGCTGGGCTACTGTGCCACCACCGGGGTGGCGGCCATGGATTATATCCTGGGTGATGCCATCTGCCTGCCATCCAGTGAAAGGGACCACTTTACTGAAAAACCTTGGCACTTGCCGGGCTGTTATCTCTGCTTTACCCCACCAGATGTCAACCTTCCCGTGGCCCCCCTGCCCGCTGACACCCATGGGTTTGTCACTTTTGGTTGTTTTAATAATACCATTAAAATTACCGATGCCGTGGTCTCCTGCTGGGCAAAAATAGTGCAGGCTGTGCCAGGCAGTCGTTTGTTTCTCAAGAATCCCAAGCTGACCGATCCCCTGTTGCAACGCACATTGTTGGAGCGATTTCAGCAGGCGCACGTTGCCCCGGAGAGGTTGATTCTGGAAGGTTCTGATCAACAGACCCATGCACACCATTTGGAATGCTATCACCAGGTGGATATGGCACTGGATCCGTTTCCCTATCCGGGTGTCACCACCAGTGTCGAGGGACTGTGGATGGGTGTACCCGTACTGACCAAAAGGGGGGACTGCTTTTTTTCCCATCAGGGCGAGACCTTGCTCAACAGCGTTGGTCTGATCGATTGGATCGCCACCGATGTGGATGACTACGTGACCAAAGCGGTTGCCTTTGCCAGCGATCTGGCCGGACTGGCCACCTTGCGCTCTGGATTGCGTCAGCGGGTTTTGCAATCGCCTCTCTGCGATCCTTCCCGATTCGCCCGCCATCTCACCCAGGCTTGGCAAGAGATGTGGCATATCTGGTGTCATGCGGATCAGACACCCCTGCAAGGGGATGAGATGGCCCCGGCAGTCTGTGGCCCTGTGCAGCATGACGCAGATCCGGTACCGGTCGAATCCACTTCGGCCAATCCTCTCCAGGAACTGGAGATTGTCATTCAGGATGACATTCGGGTAGCCGTTCCCAACGATTTGACCCTGATCACCCCGTATGTCCTGCTGGAGCAGGAGGACTGGTTTGAGGAGGAGATCCATTTTGTTCGACGTTTTATCCAACCCGGAATGACCGTCCTGGATATTGGGGCCAATTATGGCCTCTATACCCTGGTGATGGCCCAGGTTGTTGGTGCCGGGGGATCCCTGTTCGCCTTTGAACCCACCCCATCAACGGCCTATTTTTTAAGGAAAAGTATGGCCAGGAATGGTTTCAGTTCGGTGCAACTGGTGGAGGCCGCACTCTCCGATCAGGAAGGCGAGGCCACCTTTTATATCTCACACCACTGCGAACTCAATACCCTCCAGGCCAAACCGGATGCCACCCGGATAACGGTAGCCCAGTGGACTCTGGATCGGTGCCAGGAAAAATGGGGTTGGGAAAAGGTCGATTTTATCAAACTGGATGCGGAAGGAGAGGAATCCAGGGTGATTCAGGGCGGAAACCATTTTTTTGCCTCCCATTCGCCTTTGATCCTGTTTGAAGTCAAACATGAGGCACAGATCAACCGGCATCTGATACAGCAGTTTGCCGAGTCGGGATATGCCACCTATCGACTGGTTCCCGGATTGGGCCTCCTGGTTCCGATCGATCTGGCCGAGCCGATGGATTCCTTCCAACTCAATCTCTTTGCATGCAAAGCGGATCGTGCCCGCCAGTTGGCTGCCGCTGGACTCCTGGTCCAGAAAGGGGATTTTCCGAATGCCTTTGTCCCGGACAACGGGGGGCATTGGCCCCAGGAATTGTTGCAGATGCCTTTTGCGCGCACCTTTTTGCATGTCTGGCAAACGCGGGAGGATGCCACACCCTATCACCGTTATGGCGCGGCCTTGCAATGCTATTTTGCGGCGCATGGAGCGGGGATTTCACCTGCTCACCAAATGGCCCTTCTCACCCATTGCTGGATGGAACTGCACCAGGAGGCCATCGAACAGCCCTCTTTTTCCCGCCTCAGCAGTCTGGTCCGGGTGGCCCTGGAACTGGGGAGACGGACGCAGGCCGTACAGATTCTGGAGACGCTGAAAGAGCGGATGGACCAGACATCGTTCACCATCCAGGAACCCTTTCTGCCCGCCGCCAAACGGTTTGACAGCATCAATCCGGGAGATCAATGGCGTGAGTGGTGCGTGGTCAGCGTTCTTGAGACCTTGGAAATCAATCGAACCTATTCCTCGTTTTTCAGTGGAACCCAGGATGAGGAGATCCTGGTCACCCTGACGCGGAGCCGCTTCTCCAGTCCAGAGATGAGACGTCGTCTGCACCTGGTTCGCCTGCGTTCTGGCCAACAGATCCGGTTGAATACGGTACAAAGGACGAACACTGAGGCATTGAGTGATCTGAATGGCCCGTATTGGGATAAAAAAATGGTTCTGCTGGGCCGGGCTTCTCCAACCGTGATCGTTCCCCCTTCTGTGGGAAAGGCCTTTGATCTTTACGCCGCAGGCAAGGTGGCCGAGGCCCTGGCTGCGGCCGGTCAGGCCATGGCCGATGCCAAACCGGACGCCACCCTGCTCAATCTGGCGGCGGTTTGTCATGTCCAGATGGGTAATCCAGAACAGGCCGTCTCTTGTTGGCAGCAGGCCCTACACATCCAGCCGGACCAGGCCGGTGCCCAATACAATTTGGGCGTTCTCTTGGCTGAGATGAAACGTTTCGAAGAAGCAGAGGATGCCTACCGACATGCGTTGCGTATTCAACCAGATCATGCCGATGCTCACTACAATCTGGGTTCTCTTTTGACAAAATTGAAACGTTTTGAAGAGGCGGAGACCGCTTATCGGCACGCCCTGCGAATCCAGCCAGACGATGCGGGCATTCACTACAATCTGGGTGTTCTCCTGGCTGAGATGAAACGTCCCGAAGAGGCGGAGGCCGCTTATCGGTACGCCCTGCGGATCCAGCCAGACAATGTCCATGCCCACTACAATCTGGGTCTTCTCCTGGCTGAAATGAGACGTTTTGAAGAGGCCGAGGCCGCCTATCGACAACTCCTTCGCATCCAACCAAACAACGCCGGTGCCCACTACGGTCTGGGCGTTCTCTTGGCAGAGTTGCAACGTCTCGAAGAGGCCGAGGCTGCTTACCGGCAAGCCTTGCGAGTTCAACCAAACCATGCCGCTGCCTACTACAATCTGGGCCTTCTCCTGCAAGGGCAAAATCGTCTGGAAGAGGCCGAGGCTGCTTTTCGGCAAGCCTTGACCATTGATCCAACCCTGCTTTCAGCGCGCCATATGCTGGCGGCCCTCACAGGCGAAACGACACATGGTGCCCCCGAACAATACGTCAAAAATCTGTTCAACGCCTACGCAGACAATTTTGAACAACATCTGGTTCAAAAACTCCAGTATGCAATGCCCAACCGGTTGCGTCAGGCGGTGGAACAGGTGGCAGGGGGATCTCCCTGGTTCCCCCGGAGTGTGGACCTGGGGTGCGGTACGGGTCTGGTGGGTCAGGCGTTTCGCGCCATCAGCGGCCATTTGCTGGGTATTGACCTGTCGGAAAAAATGGTGGAAATGGCGGAAAAAAAGGCCGTCTACGACCAGCTTATCCTGGGTGATGTCGTGGATACCCTGCAACAGGTGACGGCGGGGATCGATCTGTTTCTCTCGGCAGATGTCTTTATCTATGTTGGCGCGTTGCGTCCCCTGTTTCAGGCCATCGCAGACAAGGGAACTCCAGATGCCTTGTTCGCCTTTTCGGTGGAGCAA
>CAIWLA010000622.1 GCA_903913345.1 uncultured Magnetococcales bacterium
ATTATCATCCCGGAAGGGATGCAGATTGAATTGATCGAGGCCTCGCGGGGGGGCCAGGTCCGTTACGAGGAATTTATCGATCGGATGAATGCGGCCATCGCCAAGGTGGTGCTGTCTCAAACCCTGACGACCGATGCCGCCGGTGGCTTGTATAAAGCCGATGTCCAGAAATCGGTGCGCAACGAGGTGGTCCGGGCGGATGCCGATCTGGTCTGCGACAGCTTCAACCGCAGCGTCGTGCGCTGGTTGACGGCATGGAATTATCCCGATGCGAAGCCCCCCCAGGTGTGGCGTCGGATCCAGGAGGAGACCGACCTGCGCCCACAGGCGGAACGGGACCAGATTTTGTTTGCCATGGGATTCCGGCCGACACTGGAATATGTACGGGAGACGTATGGGGAGGGGTGGGAGAAGGCAATGCCGGGATGAAGCCCCTCATGCTCTTTGATCAATATCCGTGGCTCCGCCCCGGACCCCGCCAGGGGCTTTGCCCCTGGACCCCATCAGGGGGATAATCCCCCTGAACCCCTGAATTAAAAAATATGTTTGAAATAAACTGGATAGCAAGAAACCTACCCTTGCAGGCCTACACCCACCCACGCAACTCCTGCCGGGCCATCTGGGCCAGGGCCGCCAGCCACCGGGGGCTGTCATTCAGGCAGGGAATCATCTGAAACCGCTCCCCCCCGGCCGCCATGAAGATCTCCTTGCCCCGCATGGCCACCTCTTCCAGTGTCTCCAGACAATCGCTGACAAAACCGGGACAAACCACCACCAGCCGCCTTTTGCCCTGGGCGGGCAGTTGGGCCAGGGTGTGATCCGTGGCGGGGGTCAACCAGGGTTCCCGACCAAACCGGGATTGAAAGGAGATTCGCCAACGATCTGCCGCCAAATGGAGGGCATCGGCCAACAGGCGGGCCGTCTGCTGGCACTGCATCCCATAGGGATCCCCCTCGTCCACATGACGCTGCGGCAGGCCGTGAAACGAAAAGAGGACGGCATCGGCCTGATCCAGGAGAGACTGGGTGCGAATCTGTTCGCTCCAGGCGTCGATGTAAGCCGGATGGGCAAAAAAGGGTTGCGCAAAACGGAGAGTGGGAATAAAACGACTCCGGGCCAGCGCGCCCTGCACGGCATCCAGGACCGAGGCCGTGGTGGCCCCGGAATAGTGGGGAAACAGCGGGAAAATCAACACCCGTTCCACCCCGGCCTCCCGCAGGGTTTGCAGCACCGTCGCCACCGAGGGGTTGCCGTAGCGCATGGCAAAATGGACCGCAATGGCCTCCGGTTGGAGGTCCAGGCCAACCGACTGCGTCTGCCGTTGGGTGTAGTGGAGCAAGGGGGAGAGACCATCCTCCCGCCAAATATGTTGGTACAAAGCGGCCGAACGTTGCGGACGGGTGCGCAGAATGAGACCATGCAGCAAGGGCAGCCACAGGAGACGGGGCAGATCAACAACCCGACGGTCGGACAAAAATTCGGCCAGGTAGCGGTGAACCGCAGCCGGGGTTGGCGCGTCGGGGGTGCCCAATTGGACAAACAAAAGGGCCGTTTCGGGGATGAATAGAGCAGACATGTCCCATTTTCCTAGAATTTTTGTGGGGGCCACGCGCAAAAGCTCCGGCAAGACCCTGGTTTCCATCGGTTTGATTGCCGCTTTTGCACGGCAAGGGCTGCGGGTTCACCCGTTCAAGAAAGGGCCGGACTATATCGATCCCCGCTGGCTGGCCGCCGCCGCCGGGCGGGAGTGCCACAATCTGGATTTTTTCATGATGGGCCGGGAGACCATTTTAAGCAATTTTTTTCGTTATGCCCAGGGTGCCGACCTCGCCCTGGTGGAAGGCAACATGGGGCTGTTTGATGGCCAGGATCTCCAGGGGAGCGACTGCGGGGCGGCCATGGCCGCCCTGTTGCAGACCCCCATTCTGCTGGTGGTCGATTGTCAGGGACTGGCCCGGGGCGTGGTCCCCCTGGTGACCGGTCACATCGGTTTTCCCGGCGGGGAGCGGATTCAGGGGATCATTCTGAACCGTATCGGCTCGGCTCGACAGGAAGGCAAAATTGTGGCCGCTTTGCAACACTATTGCCCGGTGCCGATCCTGGGCATCCTGCCGAGGGACCATGACAGTGTCATCGAGGAACGCCATCTGGGACTGGAACCGGCCGGGGAACGGGATGGCTTGACCGAACGGATTGCCGCCATTGGCCAACTGGTGGCCGAACATCTGAACCTGGAGGCCATTCTCCAACTGGCGCGGCGGGCACCGCCCCTCCCCCCACCCGCCCGGTTCGCCCCCCCTGCTCCCCTCCTGCGGGTGACGCCCCCCCGGAAACGGGTCGCCTATGTCACGGACCGCGCCTTTCACTTTTACTATCCTGAAAATCTGGAGGCCCTGCGCGACCAGGGGGTGGAGTTGGTCCCCATCTCGCTCCTGACCGATGAAACCCTGCCTGAGGTGGCGGGCCTCTATATTGGCGGCGGTTTTCCAGAGATGTTCATGGATTCCCTGGCCGCCAATCAACACCTCATGGGCGATATGCGGCAAAAAATAGCCGCCGGACTGCCCGTCTATGCCGAATGCGGCGGACTGATGGTCCTGGCCGAAAAGATGCACTGGCACGGTCACACCGCCACCATGGTGGGGGCATTGCCGATTGAAATCCGCATGGGCAACCGTCCCCAGGGATTTGGCTACATGGAGCTGGAAGGACGCCAGCCAAACCTCTGGCCGGGTCCGGGCATCCGTCTGCCCGCCCATGAATTTCACTATTCACGGGTGACCGAGATCGGCGAAGGGGTCGATTTTGCCTATCGGGTCATTCGCGGCCATGGCATCGATGGTCGGCATGATGGCCTGCTCTTTCGCCGCATCTTTGCCTCCTATGCCCATATCCATGTCGATGGTGCCCCTGGGTGGGCCCGTTTTCTGGCCGAGTTCTGGAACGGGTAGATCCGGGGTCAAAAGAATGATCCAGACACCGTTTTTTTACTTGCCAGAATATTAACAAGTCATGATATACTGTTCGCCGATTTTGATTTTTCCCGGACGGCCCGTTGCGGTGGTCTGTACCGGTTTCTTTGGTTGCCCTGATCCCTTCCCGCACGCCACAAAAAGACGGGGGCGGGGGGCCGGGGCCTGGTGGAGACGGAGGATAGCCATATATGAAAATAGCGGTCTGCATCTACGAAGGGCCTTACAATCATGAGGCTTCTGATAGTGCCTACAATTTTATCAAGGCAGCCATCAGCAAGGGTCATGATATCCAGGGCATTTTTTTCTACCACGATGGCGTCTATAACGTCACCAAACTGATGGAACCCCCACAAGATGATCGGCATATTGCCAATCGCTGGTCGGCTTTGGGTGCAACGGGCATTGATATTGTCGTCTGCATTGCCGCCGCCAAGCGGCGTGGCATTGTGGATGATGTCCTGGTACCCCACGTGCGCATTTCTGGCCTGGGACAACTGACCATGATGACCATCCAGGCAGACCGCATGGTGGTTTTTGGCGACTGATTAACGGGGAGCACACCTTAAATGGCAGAAGAAATCAAAAAAATCATGTTCACCGTGCGCAAGGCTCCCCATGGCACCATCTATGTCTACGAGGGGCTGGAGGTCAAGCTGATCATGGCGGCCTACGATGCGGACATCACCGTGGTGTTTATGGACGATGGTGTCTATGCCCTCAAAAAGGGGCAGGACACCAAAGAGTTGGGCATCAAGGGGTTTGCCGTCACCTATGGGGCACTGATGGATTATGAAATCCAGAAGGTTTTCGTCGATCGGCACTCCATGGAAATTCGGGGGATGACCGAGGACGATTTGTTGATCATCGGTGAGGACGAAGAGACAGAAGAGCCGGTCAAGCCTCGGGTGGTGGATTCCCAGGAGATTGCAGCCATGATGGCTGAACAACACAACATTCTCAGCTTTTAGTGTATAAGGAGTTGATTCGGAATGCTCCATACTGTCAACAAATCACCCTTCCAGAACACCGCTCTGATGGACTGCGCCCGGTTTTTGCAGCCCGGTGATCTCCTCCTGCTCCTGGAAGATGGTGTGTTCGCTTGTCAAACCGGCACCATCCATTCCGCTCTGGTGGAAGACCTCATGCAGCGCGTCACGGTGTATGCCCTGCGTGCGGACCTCAAGGCCCGCGCCATCACCCAACTGATTCCCGGCATCCAGGTAACGGATTATGAGGGTTTTGTGGATCTGGTCGAAAAACACAAGGTTCACTCCTGGCTGTAACATCGGAAGCAACGTGGGATCCCTCTTGCACCCTGGGAGAAATAGTGTGGCGTCGTATCCATTCCTGTTCGTCCGGTTTTTGCTCTTTGTCCTGCCGCTTGCGGTCGGTCTGCTGTGGGCGGTTCCCACTGTCGCACTGGCCGATGGGGATCATATCCACGGAGGCGAATCGCACCATCCGCAGTTGGAGTTGCCGCCGGGCGGGAAGTGCGTCAAGCCCACCGAGTGGATGCGCCGCAATCATATGGATTTCCTTAAGGAAAATCGGAATCTTGCGGTTCGAGAAGGGATTCGGGTCAAGTCCGACAGCCTGAAAAATTGCGCCACCTGCCACACGAGTCGGGAAAAATTTTGTGATCGGTGTCACACCTATGTGGGGGTTGCCCCCAACTGTTTTGAGTGCCATCACTATCCCAAATGACGGCCAGGCATGGCTCGAATGGGAGTGTCAATGGGATAACGCCTGTAGAGTGACTGGGGATTGAAGCCATGACCATGGCCACATTAGATAGAAGATCGGTTCTGGGACTGGGTGGGGCGGTGGCTGTTGGTGTGGTACTCGCCCCAGGCGTCTCGTTGCTGGCCGCGCCAGCCGAGCGCACAGAGGCATCGGGCAGTTGCCGATGGGCCATGCTGATTGATGTCACGCGATGCCCCTCCGATTGCACCGCCTGCCTGACCGCCTGTCGCAAGGAAAACAATGTCCCCCTGTTTGGCGAACCCTCCCGGGATATACACTGGATCCGCAAGGTGCAGTTGCACGACAAGGATCATATGCGCCCCTCGGTCAATCTGCCGATGATGTGCTTTCATTGCGAAAATCCAGCGTGTGTGCATGTCTGTCCCACGGGGGCCTCTTTCATCCGCAAGGATGGCCTGGTTCTGGTGGATGAGCACCGGTGCATCGGCTGTCGCTACTGCATGATTGCCTGTCCTTACAAGGCCCGATCCCTGGTTTACCATGAAACCAAACGAACTGCAGAGAGCAATCCGAACGTGCCCATCCGCAGCAAGGGGGTGGTGGAAAAGTGCACTTTCTGCGTCCATCGACTGGATAACGGTCAGGAACCCGCCTGTGTGGAGGCCTGCAAGCAGGCGGGCAAATCGGCCATGTTGTTTGGGGATCTCAACGACCCCCACTCTGCCATTGCCGAGCGGGTCCGTACCGTCTCCACCACGACTGTCCGACCCGATTTGGGGTTGAAACCCCGCGTCCATTATCAGGGATTGTGAAAAAGGGGCCATAGGCATGATTGACGAATTTGCTACCATTGAGGGACGTTCCTCCGGCTATTACACGTTGCTGGCACTGCTGGGCGCGCTGGTGTTTGTGAGCGGTGCGGCCTTTGTGTACATCGACATACACGGTCATGGTGTCACCGGCATGAGCAATACGGTCGTGTGGGGCCTGCCGCACATTTTTGCCCTCGCGTTGTTGGTCATGGCCTCCGGCTCACTGAACCTGGGTTCCATGTCCACCATTTTCGCCGTCAAGCGATTCAAACAATTCAGCCGTTTTTCCGCCTTCACCGCCATCGCCCTCCTGGCGGGGGGGTTGGCCGTTCTGGCCATCGATCTGGGACGACCGGATCGGATGCTGATGCTGATGCTCCACATGAACTTCCGCTCCATGTTTACCTGGAATGTCTTTCTCTATTCCGGCTTTACGGTCCTCTGTTTTCTCTACCTGTGGAGCATGTTCCAGTTTCCGCAATTCACCAAGGTGGTCGGTTCGGCTGCGTTCGGTTGGCGGTTCATGTTGACCACGGGCACCGGCTCCATTTTTGGGGTGGTTCATGCCCGCGAGGTGTTTCATTCCGCCATTACGGCCCCCACCTTCGTGGCCATCTCCCTGACCTCCGGGACCGCCATGAGCATCCTGTTGCTGGTCAGTTCTTTTCATCTGACCGGACGCGTCATGGACAAACGGCTGGTTTATGCCCTGCGCAACGTGTTGATCTATTTCCTGCTGCTGGTTTTGTATCTGCTGATTGTGGAAAAGTTTACCAAGTTTTATTCCCCGGCCTTTTATGATGTGGAGCAGTGGATCCTGATGGGGCCATACGCTTGGCTCTATTGGGGCGGGGTGGTTTTCGTGGGGGTGGTCGCCCCGATGATCATCCTTTTCAACCACCGTTGGGGCAATCAGGTGGGGGGCATTATGACGGCCGCCGGTTTGGTGGTCGCCGGGCTGTTTCTCTTTATCGGCTTTGTCCTGATTGCGGGGCAGTCCTATCCGCTCAATATGTTTCCCGGTTATGAAATATCCAGCGTCTTTCAGGATGGCCTGGAGGGCAGTTATACGCCCACCCTGGTGGAGTTGTGTCTGGGAGTGGGTGGTATCGGGGTCAGTGGGCTGATTTATCTCCTGGGTATTCGCTTCTTCCGTCTGCTGCCTCAGAAGGCGTCGGCACCGGAAGGGTGGGATGTGGCCTGGCATCCTTAAATCGTTGGGATACCTTGGTTTGAACTTGGGGGGACGATTTTTCGTCCCCCCAAGTCGTTTGGGGCCATTGATTCTGTCCTATTATCAGGGGGTCCAGGGGGAATTATTCCCCCTGGTGGGG
>CAIWLA010000623.1 GCA_903913345.1 uncultured Magnetococcales bacterium
GCGAGGACGAGTCCGCCTTCGTAAAGGTTCACGACAACGTCTTCCTCCCGGCCAAGAAGCGACTCTATATGACGGCCACTCCCCGCCTCTACAGCGAGGACAACCAGAAGAAGGCGAAGGAAGCGGATGCCCTCCTTTGCTCCATGGACGATGAGGCAATTTACGGCAAGGAAGTCCATCGCCTTGGTTTTGGCGAGGCCGTTGAAAAGAACCTGTTGGCCGATTACAAGGTCCTGGTCCTGACCTTCTCTGAGGATCAGATCCCCGAAGCGGTTCAGAAGGCCATCGTCGATTCCGAGCAGGAGATCAATACCGACGACGCCAGCAAGCTCATCGGCTGCATCAATGCCCTATCGAAACGGATGCTCGTGGATGCGGGGCTTCTCATCGAATCCGATCCGTCCCCCATGCGCCGGGCCGTAGCGTTCTGCCAGAGCATCAAAATCTCGAAGAAGATCACGGGGATCTTCAACACCCAGAAGGATGTGTACTACAACAGCCTAACCCCGGAAGATCGTGCTGGGTTGGTTACTGTCGAGGCCCAACACGTTGATGGGACCATGGGGGCCAGCATCCGGGACGACAAGTTGTCCTGGCTCAAGGCCGCCCCTCAGGATGGCAACGAGTGTCGGATCCTGACCAATGTCCGCTGCCTCTCGGAAGGCGTGGATGTGCCTTCGCTGGATGCGGTTCTATTCCTTTCGGCCCGGAACTCCCAGATCGACGTGGTCCAATCGGTCGGTCGGGTCATGCGAACTGCCAAGGAAACGGGCAAGAAGTACGGCTACATCATCATTCCGGTGGTCATCCCGTCCCATCTCACTCCGGAGGAGGTGCTGGATGACAACGAACGCTTCAAGGTTGTCTGGACGGTTCTGAACGCCCTCCGGGCCCACGATGACCGCTTCAACGCCATGGTCAACAAGCTCGAACTGAACACCAATAAACCGAGCGCCATCATTGTTGGTTGTGCCCCTGACCCCAGCGGATCCCATGGCGGAACCCGGGACGGGGGAACTATCCAGAGTGAAGTCCAAAAGGCCTTTGCATTCCAGTACGAGCAACTCCAGGGGGCGATCTACGCCCGCATGGTCAAGAAGGTTGGGGACAAACGCTACTGGGAGCAGTGGGCGGCAAGTGTTGGCGACATTGCCAAGCGCCATGTCGAACGCATCAACCGCCTGATTGCCAAGCCCGGTGAACACAAGGCTGCATTCAACAGTTTCCTCGCCGACCTCCGAAAGAACATCAATCCAGCCGTCAGTGATAGCGAAGCTGTGGAGATGTTGGCGCAGCACATCATCACCAAGCCCGTTTTTGAAGCCTTGTTTGAGAACTACTCATTCGTGCAGAACAATCCGATCTCGCTGGCCATGCAGGACATGGTGAATCTGCTGGAAGAGCAGGCCATCGAGAAGGACCAGGAAGTGCTCAACAAGTTCTACGAGTCTGTGCGGATGCGTGCCAGTGGCATCGACAACGCGGAAGGGCGTCAGCGCATCATCATCGAACTCTACGACAAGTTCTTCCGAACTGCATTTCCGTTGGTTGTGGAGAAGTTAGGTATTGTCTACACTCCGGTGGAGGTCGTTGACTTTATCGTCCGCTCGGTCGCATCTGTTTTGAAACAGGAATTCGATAGAGACATCTCCGATGAGAATGTCCACGTTCTGGATCCGTTCTCTGGAACCGGGACGTTCATTACCCGCCTGCTGCAATGTGGTCTGATCCGCCCTGACGCACTGGGGAGGAAATACCTTCAGGAGCTTCACGCTAATGAGATCGTTCTCCTGGCTTATTACATCGCCAGCATCAACATCGAGAACGTCTACCATGAACTCAGGCCACAGGGAGATTCCTATGAGTCATTCCCGGGCATCTGTCTGACGGATACTTTCCAACTTCGAGAGAATGACGACAGCCTGTTGACCCAGATGTTCCCTGAGAACTCAAAGCGGATCCGGGCCCAGCGGAAAGCTCCGCTGCGGGTCATCCTTGGGAACCCTCCGTATTCTGTCGGCCAGAAGAGCGCCAATGACAACGCCCAGAACCAGTCATATCCGGTGCTGGAAGGTCGTATTGAGGCCACCTATGCAAAGGAAAGCTCCGCGAATCTCCTGAATTCTCTATACAACAGCTACATGAAGGCCTTCCGGTGGGCAAGCGATAGCCTCGACCCCAAAAACGGTGGCATCGTAGCGTTCGTGACCGATGGTGGTTGGATTGATAACAACGCCATGGATGGGTTCAGAAAATGTCTTGAGCGTGAATTTAGCTCGATATATGTATTCAATCTGCGCGGGAATCAGCGCACCAGTGGCGAGCTTTCTCGCAGGGAAGGTGGGAAAATTTTCGGGAGTGGTTCCCGCACTCCCATTGCTATCACCATCCTTGTCAAGAAACCCGGAAGCACAGGCAAGGCTCATATTCGATACCACGACATTGGTGACTACCTCACCCGTGAGGAGAAACTAGCCAAAGTTGCTGGGTTCCAGGCTGTCAACAACCAGGACATGGCTTGGACCACTCTTGAGCCCAACGACCACGGCGACTGGCTTAACCATCGTGATGATCAGTTCGGGAACTACATTGCATTGGGCGATAAGGACGATAAGTCTGCGAAGACTGTCTTCTTGCCGTTTTACTCGAATGGGCTAAAAACCAATCGGGATGCCTGGTGCTACAA
>CAIWLA010000624.1 GCA_903913345.1 uncultured Magnetococcales bacterium
ATAGGTATCCCCCGCCACGAAAATGGCCACCAGCAAAAGGGCGGCCATCAGGAAGGCGTACAATCCGGGTACGAGCCGGACATAAACAAAGGCGAACAGGATCAACAACAGGATCATGAACCCCCCCCTGGAATAACTCTCAATGACAAAGAGCGTCAACTGGATCCCGCAGACCATGGCAACCACTCTCCACGGAGTGGACCGGGAACAGAGCAGCCCCCCCACCGCAAAGGGCACCATCATGTTGAGTATCATGACCGCCCGCGTGGAATCCATCCCCGGCCAAGTAAAGCGAAAGACCGTTTGTTCGCTTAACAGGCTGGCAAGGGAGATCTGCCCGCTGCCTATGTGGCTGAAAATGGAATCGATCACCCATTGATAGTAGGCACTCTCACCCATGTGATACAGGGCAGCGCGGGTCGCAAACAGGGAGATGGCGATCAAAACGAGGCCAGTGCGTTGAAAAATCCGGCCATCGCCCAGCAGACCGCTGGACGTAAAAATGTAACCAATCATCCAAAAAAAGGCAAAACCGATATGCCTGGCATAGCTGGATTGAGACAGATCATGACCGTGACTGCCCAGAATGAGGGCAATCAACGCCACCGCGATATAAATGTTGATCAGGGTCAGCATCTTGTTGTTGACACGCAAGCTCTTGGTCGACAGGAAACTGGCCAGCAGAATGGCCAATGCCGCCCACAACGAGGTATAGATCTTCTCCGAGACGAGGAGCAGGTTGGCGATAATCAAATTGGCATTATAGTTGAACAAAGTGAGCAGGAGAAGAAGCGAATAGCCAAGTTGCAGAAAGGGAGATGTCATGTTTCAGTTCGCCGGCTCAGTGGAGAGAGGGGGTGTCTATAAGTGTTGGATTTTTTTCTTATTCTCCGCCGGACAGATGAACAGTCTGCCCGCTCATGAAGGTATTGGCTTCCGATCCCAGATGAAAGAGACAGTGCGCGATTTCCATCGGCTGGGCCATGCGTTTGGCCGGAATCAGGGCAACCCGTTGCGCCATCTGTTCGGGTGACTTGTCGGAACCAAATCCTTTGGTATCGGTTACGCCAATCCGCACCACGTTGACGAACACATTGGACGCCGCCCACTGCGAGCAGATCGCCGGAATAAATTCCATGGCATGTTTGGAGAGGGCATAGGAAAAATGGGTCGATCCCCCCCCGAAGACCACCCCGATGCTGCTCCCATGAACAATGCGACCAAAACCCCGCTCTGCCATCTGCGGTCCCAGGGAGCGCATCAGCAGATAGGCCGGCAACACGTTGGCGGTCAAATGGCGCAACAGGTGGTCGGCATCCACATCGGCAAAGGGGGTGGATTCCCGGACGGAGGCCAAATGAACCACCGCATCGGCCTCCATCAAAACAGGGTGATTGGTCAACAGTCGATCGGTCGCCTGGGCATCGGCAAAATCGACCGGGATCATCATCCCGGCCTCCGCAGTGGATGTCATCAGTGCCACCAAATCGGGCTTCGGGCACCGGCACAGGGCCAGAACCCGCCACCCTGCCGCCAAATAGCATCGAATCGTGCAAAGGCCGATATCCGAGGCCGCTCCCGTGATCAAAACCGTGCGTTTGGACATGTTGTCGTCGGCTCACCCAAATCCTACATCTGCGATGTCAATTTGACCATGATCTGATGATTTCTATAATCGGAACCGGCAATATTGGAACTCCTATTGGTTAAATCATAATCCACGCTTAACCAATAATTTCCATTCAGCTTGTATTTGACACCCAGGCCGTCATTGGCGATATCATCCTTCCGGGAGACAAAATCGGTATAGGCGGCAGCTGGCTGGTAGTCGTTTCTGGTCATGCCGATCCGGCCGCTGAAAATCATGTTGCGCAGGAATTCATGATCGACAGAGACACCATAGTGGGTGGAGACATAACCACTGCATTGCACATCGGTCGTCTCCTTGATGGTACGGCTGAACGAAGTCAAGACGGCGGTCAACCGGGTGGGCAGCCACCGCAAGGTGCTGCCCGCCTTGTAGCCAGAGGTGTCGGTCAGTCGATTGTCACTGTATTTCTGCCCCATGTAACCCACGTAGAGATCGCCATTGATAAGCCCTGAGATGTCCAACGCCGTACCGACAACCGCATCATATCCTTTGGAGTCCCGGAACAGAAGAGAGGGTCTCTCACGATAATTCTTTTGATTCATCCCGCCCTGCACGAACACTTGATACCAGGATTGGAACTCATAGCCAACCCGGAGGGATTCATTGAATTCGTTACGGTCACGATCACCGTTACTGACCGTTGTACCATCCACATGAACCGAGTCATGATAACTGTATTGATCCACCGAGCCATCCAGTTTCATGACGACCCGATTCAACTGATGACTGGCACCCAGAAAACCATTCAACACATCGTACTCGATCTGTTGCTTGTCGGCTGTGCTGCTGTCGGGGGAACCCCGATCCTCGTGCTGCTTTTTAAAACTTCCCCCGCCCGTGATTTTGCCGTCTCTGGTGACATCAATACGGCCATCCGCGCCCAATTCAAAATCGGTGAAATTTTCGTCACCATGGTTGAGATATCGATTGACATCCGCACCCAGCTTGAGATTGAGGGCATTCCGACTCATATCGGACCTGAAAAACAGGCTCGGGCTGATGGTGGTGATCCAATCCGATACACGGTTGCTGCTGGTGGCGTAAATATTGCTTTTTCCGGTCTCCTTCACATCCACCTTGGGATACAGGAGAAACAGACCCGTTCGAACACCTTGAGGTTCATAAATATCACCCTGGCGATCCAGGACCGCCTCCTGCCGTTTTTCATCCCCGGCCAACGCCAGCCGTGGCATCCAGGACAACACACCCATTATGGTCAACAGGATACGCCTCTTGTTTCCAGATCTCATCTTTTTTCTCCAGACGTCACGCTGAACCCGGACAGAGACACCCAAATGGTCGACATAATGCCCTCTTTCGATGTTAAAAATAACGGCACCAATCGACGATTAATATCGAGTGAATACTCGACAGGGCACTTTTTTGGGGGGGTGTCCGGCAGTCCCGATTGAAGGGGGCGGTCAACAGGGATGATGGCTACCTGAAGGGTGATGATCAGCAGACGATGGGCCAATCAGAATGGACTGGCAGAGCGTTGTGGATTCTCAAAAACGACCTGCACCGGCTGTCCTTGTGACAGTTGGACCACCTCTGGGGGCGGGGTGGCGACCGGCTGATGAGCGGTCATGGCCACGGCACTGGCGATGGCAGCGGACTGCTGAGGGGCCGCCGTGGCCATGGCACCGGCGATGGCCACAGACTGCTGAGGGGCCGCCGTGGCCATGACCAGAGCGATGGCAGCGGACTGCTGAGGGACAGCCATGGTGATGGCACTGGCGATGGCGGCCGCCTGCTGAGGGGCCGCCGTGGCCATGGCACCGGCGATGGCAGCCGCCTGCTGAGGGACCGCCGTGGCCATGACCAGAGCGATGGCAGCGGACTGCTGAGGGGCCGCCGTGGCCATGGCACTGGCTATGGCAGCCGCCTGCTGAGGGGCGGCCGTGGCCATGGCACCGGCGATGGCAACCGCCTGCTGAGGGGCCGCCGTGGCCATGGCACTGGCTATGGCAGCGGACTGCTGAGGGACGACCGTGGCCATGGCACTGGCTATGGCAGCCGCCTGCTGAGGGACGACCGTGGCGACCGCACTGGCTATGGCAGCCGCCTGCTGAGGAAGAGAGGTGACCACATAGGCGGCCCAGGCGACGGCCTGTTGTGGAGAGGCGGTCGCCACTGCACTGGCAATCTGGGCCGCGAAATTCGGTGCGGCTTGAGTGGTCGCCATCGCCAAAGAGGCGGCCATCCGGGGATTGTCTCTGAGTAACTGGATGACCAGCAATGCCAATTGCCCAGGATTCTGGGCGGCGGATGTCAACAGCACCTGCATGACGGGCGTAATTTGCTGCGCGCCCCCCTCCTCTCGATCCTGCGCTGCATCCGGTTCTGGTGCGGCATAAACCACCGCCCGTTGGCCAAACCAGACACTGAAACTCAACAGGACAACGAAAACAGCCTTCTTTAAGGTTTTCATCAGGTCGCTCATAAAAATGCACCTTTATGTGGTGGAAGCAACAAACCCCCTGGCAGATCCAGCCGGGCGAACGGGAACAGATGCCCCCGTTTCGGAAACCGCCTGGGCCAGTCTATCCCCCACTCTGATCTCCGCTCTGTTCAGCGATCTCGCCTGGAAGCAAGAATAATGGAACGGGGCAACGGTTCATATCGAGTGAATACTCGACAAAGGCTCTTTTTTCCTGGAAGTGTCCAAGGATGGTCATGGCCAGAAGCGACTGAAATGGACTAAAAAATCAATCTGGAATTATCAAAAAGGTATCAACACCACTTAATAAATTTTATTGATTAAAATTTAATCATTTTTGTCAAACATTATATTACCATTTTAATATTCCATTGTGTAGAATGCAGCCCATCATCAATTCCATCTGGAAGGAGCTGTCATGGACGTTTTCTATCTTGCCTTGGCCATCGGATTTTTTGCCGTATCGGCCACTGTGGTTTCCCTGTTCGACCGATTGCGGAGGCGATAAATGAACCCCCTCTATCTCATCGGTCTGGTGGTGACAACCGTCGTGTTCGTCTACCTGGTCGTTGTCCTGTTTCTGCCGGAGAAATTCTCATGAGCACCGATATCTAGTGCCTGACAGAAATTTTTCAAAGCATTGATTTATAGCGATTTTTCATTGACTTCTACGGAAGAAGTTTATATAATTTACGTCTATGATAATAGATGTTTATCCTGCAACTGGCTGA
>CAIWLA010000625.1 GCA_903913345.1 uncultured Magnetococcales bacterium
ACCGGAGTAACAGATCCGCTGAACGTTCCAGACCGAGGAACATATTCCAATTCGCCACTCTACGATCCAGTCATTCATCTCATGTCTACCGGGATCATCTTGCCAAATCGGATGCACATTGATCGGGAAAAGGCTTTATATCAGGTTGTTTATCTCATGGTTCTGATCATGAATGGTGTCGTTGTCCCTGCAACCCATGCGGCGGAAAGGGAGCGGATCCTGCCGGGTGATGGGCTGAAATGGGCGGACACCCATCCGGCCCCTTCCGACCTGGGTATATCACCCGACCGATTGCTCTCGATTCCGCCACCAAAGGAGACGGATGGAGAGATGTCGTTCCTCCCCTCCGGTGAATCCCCGGTACGCCACACGCCCCACGGAATGGCCTTTGGCCCATTCCGTGCCTTCCCGGAGATGACCCCCTCTGTTTCATGGGATGACAACGTCTACAAGACGGCAACCAACCCCCGCGCGGATGTCATGACGCAGCTCAAATCGGTGGTCAAGCTGCTGACCCACTGGGCGCAAAACCGGTTCGACCTCACCTATGGAGCGACCATCAAGCAGTATAAAGTATTGGAAACGGAAAACAATACCGATCAACGACTGGAAATGAATGGCCATCTGTCTCCCTCTCGACGGGTGGAATTTGATCTGAAATATGGCCGGTCGCTGGAACACGATGAACGGGGAACACCCGGCACCGCCACGGTGGCAAGTCCCACAACCTCATCCGGGGTGGGCGCACTCCCGGTCGGTCCCAATGCCTGGCTGCAAAACATCTTTTCGGAGACAACGCGACTGAAATTGCGCCGACTGACCACCGAGATCACTCTGGAACATGCCGATCGCACCTCCTTGAACAACAATCAATCCGCCCAGGACCAGGTCTGGAACAATGGCGGTGTCGTCTTCCATTGGGCATTGACCCCCAAAACCAGTCTGCTCACCGAGGTGGGGCGCAAGGAGACCCGTTACGACCTCTCGCCCAACCTGGACAGCACAGAGACCCGCCTGCTGGGTGGCATCACCTGGAAGCAGACCCTCCAGACCGAATCCCAGATAAAAGCAGGGATCACGACCAAGGCGTTGACCCATGTCGCCAGCCAGGACAACACCAACCTGACCTGGGAGGCCAACCTGACCTGGCAACCCCAGACCCGTACACGGGTCAACCTGACCAGTCACCGCAATCTTCAGCAGAGCCAGGTCCAGAATGAGGGGTTTATATCAACGGGTGGTCAGCTTGGCGTCAATCATGCGTTGCGTTCTGATTGGCATATTACCTCCAGCCTCGATATCAATCAAAGTGCCTACGATAGCGGCAAGCTGGAAGATTTGTGGACCAGCAAGGCCGGAATGGAATACAAATTGCCCAGTTGGTTTGTGATTGGCACGGAATTTGTTCACAAAAACAAGCACAGTACCGCTCCCGCAGAAGAGTATGACAGCAATGGCGTGATGGTTTCACTGACTGGAGTGCTGTAAAAAATGGCGTTGATGTTCGGACTGTCTGATCATGAAAAGGGTACCGTTGAATCTTTCAATCCTGTTGGCAGAGATCCCACCCACCGAGAAGGTGCACGGGATGCGCGCAAATCATACCAGAAAATACCGTTTTTTCTGGCTGTGTGCCGTTGTGCTTTTTGCGTGGTGGCTGGCCAAACCCGGATTGGCAGCGGACTCTCCCCTCGCCGGATATCATCTGGAAGCGGGTGATACCATTCAGATAACGGTGGAGAACGAACCGGATCTCACCCTGGAAAGCCCGATCTCTGAAGGGGGTTCCTTCTCTTTTCCGCTGCTGGGAGAGGTGAAGGCGGTCGGACTCACTGCCAGGGAGTTGGAAGAGGAACTCCGCAAGAAATTGCTGGATGGCTATCTGCTCCATCCCATGGTGGCCGTTATGGTGCTCACGTATCCGAGCTTCCATGTCCACGGCGAGGTCAAAAAAAGCGGCAGTTATCCCTTTCAACCGGGGATGACCGTCAACAAGGCGGTTTCAGCGGCGGAGGGTTTCGCGCCCTTTGCCGATCGCAATCGGATCACCATCACCCGTCGCCAAAACGCGGGCTGGGAGTTGATCACCTCCGTTGGCATGGAAGACCCCATTTTGCCAAAAGATATTCTCCATGTCCCCATCACGACCACGACCACGACCACCCCGCAAGAGACCGAAGAGTCCACCGAGTTCGCCTATCGAATCGGAGCGGGGGATAAAATCAAGATTACGGTGGACAACGAACCCAATCTCAGCGTGGATGTCAAAGTGTCCGCTCAAGGCGGCATCAATTTGCCCATGCTGGGGGAGATACATGTCGCCAATTTGACGGTCAAGGAGGCAGAAGAGACCCTGCGCAAAAAACTGGCGGAGGGTTTTCTGGTGGATCCGATTGTCTTCGTCACCGTGGCCGAATATCGCGTCTATTACATGCATGGGGAGATAAAAAAGGCGGGAGGCTATCCCTTTCAGCCCGGTTTGACCATTCGCAAGGCCATTGCCCTGGCGGAAGGATTCACCGAATATGCCGACAAAAAGGGTATTCTGGTCGTGCATGATGATGATCCCCTTTTCAAGGAACAAACGGTCGGTTTGAATGACCCGGTTCTTCCTGGGGATGTCATTCACATTACTGCCAGTTTTTGGTAGAACTCTCCATGGCAAACGGCATCGACAGTCCGCAGCACCCCCTGGCCGTCATGCACGGCTCAGAGGTTTTTGCCCAGCAGACTCCATCCGATACCGCCCAGATGTCACCCGCCGCCAAAGAAGAGGAAGAGGCGGGCATCCGCCTGCTCTACTATTGGCATGTGGTATTCAAACATAAATGGAAAGTGCTCAGTATCGCCTTCCTCGTCACCCTCGGAACGGCCATTCATCTCTCCTCCCTGGTGCCCATGTACCAGGCCACCGCCGTATTGCTGATTGAACAGAGCAAAACGAAAGTTGTTTCCATTGAAAATGTGTATAGCGCGGACTATGGTTCCCAGAGCTATATGCAGACCC
>CAIWLA010000626.1 GCA_903913345.1 uncultured Magnetococcales bacterium
ATTGTTCCAGATAAAACCATCCTTTCTGGCCGTCCATCCCAGCAGCACATCATCCTCCTCCAGACGATAGCGGTCCCCCAGCAGCACGGCGCGCTCGGTCTGGTCAAAGACAAAATACATGTGAAAACGAGAGGCCCCCTCCCGGCAATTGTCCCGACCGCCGATACACTCCTTGAGATCGGAATCCTGGAACACCCGCACCGTCGGCTCCTTGTTTTCACCGTCGCGGGCAACGGTATCGGTCTTGATAAAAAATTTCATCTCCAGACCAGATTCGCTCTTGATCGGCGTGTTGCGACACAACAGATCCCCTTTCTGCACCCAACCAACGGCCGGCTCTCTCTTTTTGAACCGGTGCGAACGCACCTTGACCCGATCCTTGTTCTCCTCGGTGATTTCCATCTGTTGGTTGAATTCCAGGGAACCATCCCGTTGATTACCGGTCGCCTCCGCAAACAGGGGGGCATCCTGCCGTATCGACCGGGCAACACCGACCCACTTCAGGCGGCTGTTTTCGTAATAACGGGAAAAATCCAGCTTTGCGCAACTCCCAGAGGATTCCTCTTCCCCCCAGACCGGCACCACCTGCAGAACGGATAACAGGCCAATCAGCGTAACAATTTGAACGATCAGACGATAAGCCATGGATCTCTTTCTCACGGTGAGGCATCCCTCTCGATTCAAGGATGTGAACAATATACCGAACAACCCTTACGTACCACCCCGACCAGAATAGGGGAATTTGCAAATGGATTCAATGGTTGGTTTTTTCCGCCGCCTCACTGGTCTGCGGGCGTTGTCTGGCGGGATGCAACACCACCCGGAAACCCGCCACCGCAAACAGACCGGGCATACAGATGGGTTGACTGCCCTTGGACTCGGTACCCCAATCCTCCTCCCCCACCAGATAATTGCCCACCGCACACGACGAACGGGTCCATTCGCTGCCCCCCTGAAGCAGGGATTTCAGGGGCGTCGAATCAAACGAATCCGTTGGGTTGGGCAATGGCACCCCGGAGTTGTACCCGTGAATGATGGCCGCAGCCCACTCTTCACGGGAGGGAATCTCGTAGACGCAACCCGTCTTTTGGCTCAACCACTGGCTGAAATCCAAAGCGGCCTCCAGAGAGACCCCTTTGACGGCGGGTGAACCCGCCTCCCCCTGGTTCCAGGAAAGCCCCAGATGGGAAAGCAGACGCTCCTTCTCTTCTCCAGGAGGTTGGTTTTCAATAAAATCCGCATACTGCTTGAACAACGTCCGGGTCACCGGCTGTTCCTGGATCGCAACAGGATCGTCGATCACGATGGTCTCCAGATGGTGAAAGTGCATGAATGGGTACAACCCGGAGGTGGGTGTCGGCAGGTTGTAGCTGCCCACCGGAATCGGGGCCAGAGAGAAATCCATCTGTTGTTGTGATAGTTGCTTTTGTTGTTCTGCCGGGAGACAGGTCTGCCCGTTCGCCCTCTCCTTCGACTGTTTTTGCACGTAGGAACCGAGTTGCGACCACCATTGCCGGATGCCCGACCCGTCTGGCATGGGCAGCACGATGAACAGAGCCAGGAGCAGCAGGAGAGCGGAGAGGGCCAGCCCCCCCCGTATCAGGAGTCGGCGGCGCGCACTCCCGGCGGTGGACGGGGCGGCGTTCCGCCTGGACCGGACCGCCGCCGGATAGGCAGATCGGACCGGATGAGAACGGCGCGTGGCTTTCAGGCGCGGGTTCCACCGCGATACAGAAGACAATAGATGGCGTATATTCACTGTGTTTCTCCCCCAGAATGGACAATCCGAGGCCGAGCGCAAGGCAAACCTTCCAGGTATAACCTTCGAGCCAAGGGCAGGAAACTTGACCACCCCATGATGAACCGCGTAAAGTCTGCCGATCATTGTGCCCGTTAATGAGTGGGTAGACAATGGTTGGGTTTATCTTTCATCTGGACACGGTGCAAAACCATGGAGACGACGCGCCAGCGTATTGTGGTCATTCTCGACCGACCGGCCCATGCGGGCAATATTGGTGCAGTGGCCCGTGCCATGGGCAATATGGGTTTATCGCGTCTGCGCCTGGTCAACCCCCGGCAGTTTCCCCACGAGGATGCGAACCAGTTTGCCACCGGTTATACGGCCATACTGGAGCAGGCGGAGCAGTTTGCCGACCTCTCCTCGGCGGTGGCCGATCTCAACTTTTTGGTCGCCACGAGCAACCGTCCCCGAGGCCAACGCCACACCGTTTGCACGCCGAGGCAACTGGCTCAGGAGTTGCCCGCCATTTTGGCCTGGCCGGGCACCACGGTTGGCCTGCTGTTTGGCACCGAACGGACCGGTCTGGAGACCATTGATCTGGAACGGGCCGACCGGGTATGCAATATTCCCACCTCTGGAGGCACGGGATCCCTCAATCTGGGCCAGGCGGTGTTGGTGGTTGCCTATGAAATTTTGTTGGGGATGCAGGGGGGGGAGAGTTTTGCCTTCGATCCATCCAGGGAGGGCGTCCGGGCCAACGCCATGGAAATGGAGCGTTTTTTTGACCATTTACGCGAAACCCTGCTGGCCATCGGTTTTCTCCGCAGTGAACAGAATCGTCATATCATGGGCAGCATCAAGGCCCTGTTTCACCGTGCCTCCCTGGACCGGCGCGAAGTGGCCATTCTGCGTGGCATCTTGAATGAGGTGCTGGCTTTCCGACAACGATAAAGGACAAAAAACATGCCTGGAACTCCTTGCCAGATCGTACCCCTTGGCAAAGAGTGTGAACGGTTATCGTGAACCAGTCAAATCAGCCCGGTTGGGCCACTACTCCCCCATTCGGATAACCTGCCGTTTCCGGAGGTAAGCCAGGATCTGACTGACGGAGGTTTCGATCTCCTGCAGGTCGGTATCGAGTACCAATTCAGGCTCGATCGGCTCTTCGTAAGGAGAGGAAATGCCCGTAAACTCTAAAATCTCTCCGTTGCGTGCCTTGCGATACAATCCCTTGACGTCACGACTTTCGCAGACATCCAGTCTACAGCGGCAATAAATCTCCACGAAATCGGGATTGCCAACCAGGTGTCGCGCCCGCACGCGATCGGAACGGAAAGGAGAGATGAAAGCAGTCAGGATGATCATCCCTGTTTGGGCGATCAGTTTGGCCACTTCGCTGATTCGTCTGATATTTTCGGAACGGTCGACCACGGAAAAACCGAGATCCCCGCACAGGCCATGGCGAATATTGTCACCATCCAAGACCATTGTGCGACAGGCCATGTCAAAGAGACGCGCCTCAACGGCATGGGCCAGGGTGGATTTGCCGGAACCGGACAAACCAGTGAACCACAGCACCACCCCTGCATGACGGTTCAATGCCTCCTTTTCGGAACGAGAGATGATGGAATGGTGCCATACGATATTGGATCTGTACAATGGTGTGTGATCTTCAGTCATGGACACGTGAGAAAATTCCTTTTTGCATTTGTTCCCCTGCAGGCATGTGACTTCTGGAAGTGCTGCAACCTCAGGGTGATTTCGGAGATGCCACCACCTTTGTTTGCCGAACAATGGGGTTGGATTGGCACATGGCCGTCAACTCCTGGCGAAAACTGTCGTCGAGGAGAGGTTGGCACCATTTTTTTTTAGGATCACGTTGGCGATGGTCAACTCGCCGATAACCCTATCTCGCGCCGCCACTGCCGATTCAAAATCGGCCAATCGTTTTGCGTTGTCACTCGCCTGGCCTTTTCCAGCAACCAGACCAGCGGTGCCAGCGGCGATAAAATCATCCTTCCATTGGGTCAGGGTCTTGCTACTGACACCATTCCGACGGGCCAGTATAGATACCGGTTCTTCTCGCCGCAACAGGGCCAATACGATTTCCGTGCGCTGTTCGGGGGTCAAATTGGATGGTCCAGCCATGTTCACTCCTCCTGTTCTTGTCGGTCGGTCGGGTCATTATCCGAAACTTACCGTTTCCAAGCAACCGGGGGCAAGACAAGTCACCAAGACGGTAAGGAACCTGGCAAAAATAACGTGTGCAGATTGCGCCGGATTTTGGTTCGCCCGCTCCCAGTGCCCACCGTGCAGGCATCAGTTTACTTGATCGGAGGACAACGAGTAAAAATGCGCTGAATGCTGTTTTTGCAAATTTTAACCTTGCAACTCGTCTGAAAAAGGGAGACAATGTACCATGGATGCTGCCATCAGGAGTACAGAGGATGCGTGGCCTTCTCTGTAATGCGAAAAGGGAGAACAAAAAATGGAACATATCGGCATTTTTCAGGCGGTGCACCAAATAGCCGCACAACTGACCGGTCATCTAAAAAAAGACCAGGGAAAAGGGCGTTTGACGGAGAAATTGGCCGAAGAACCCGATGATGACCTGATC
Source organism: uncultured Magnetococcales bacterium (assembly GCA_903913345.1). Lineage (GTDB taxonomy): Bacteria > Pseudomonadota > Magnetococcia > Magnetococcales > Magnetaquicoccaceae > Magnetaquicoccus. Next base: position 4,359 of record CAIWLA010000626.1, read on the forward strand.
ACGGTTGATACAAGAATCGCCGAGATGCTCATGCAAGCGGTTGACAGCAAACTGGAGGTGCTCGTTACTTTTGGTAGCAAGGTTTTGGTCTATAGATCCAAATTCATGCCCGACAAAGAGATCGGTCCAGGCGGTTCAGACATACTTTCCAGCGAATATTTGCGCGACAGGGCTTATATAGTGATCGGACCAACCGATCCGCTGGATGGGATCACAAAACTTCAGAATGGCCGCTCGGCAACGCTCTCTTTCGTATACGGCGGTAAATTTAACGAATTCGAGGCGCACATCTGGGATGGTCTCGCCGTGGGCAACTCGACGGATACCGAAGAGAAAAGGAGGTTGCTCTCTGCCACCAGGATGCACCCAAAGCAAGGGATGTTCAGGCAACCCGGAACACCATCCACCCCGACCGCGACCCAAAGACCCACAGTGCTTCCAAAATCCGTCCCGGCCGCTCAAGCGGGTGTGGCCAATGGCGGTATGATGGGGGCTGGTCAAGGGGTTGCCGATGGCGTTGCAACAGAGGCCAGTCAAGAATGCAAATTGACATTTCCCGATAAGATTTTCCGCAGACCACAACGACGCAGTACAGTACGGGTCAAGTGTTCCGAAGATGCCAGGGTATCACTCAGCATCAAACGCGAGGCCGGGTACAGTTTTTTTGCCCCCATTGTGGATGTCAGCGTGGGAGGGGTCTGCTTTGTATTGCCGAATGATGAAGCGATCATGTTTGAGGGTTCCGAAGAGGAAGTCACCTTCCGCTGGTCTGAAGGGCAGTATGAGGAGGATGCGAGAGAGGTGACCGATAAGGGTACTTTGTTGAAGATGGGGAACAGACAAGGAAAGCCCGTTGGGCAGCTCGTCTTTTCTGCCGAATCCTACGAGGTTATTCGGGAAATGGGCGAGTTGGTCGCTCATATTGAGCGCGCTCGGTTGCAATCCCGATCCGGGGGGTCCATGCAGGCTCAGCAAGAATATGCCCATGCGGAAGCATAGTGGCATTGTGCCAAAAAAAGGTACAGACGAATTCTCAATAGTTGCCCACACATGAACCTGCACTTTTTGGCAGTCAAACCGTAATGATCGGGAGGACGTGCGATGAACGAAAATCAGCAACAGTCATCAACTGGATGGTTTAAAAATATATTGATAGCAACCGATGGCTCTGAGTTTGCCATGGGTGCAGAAAGGCTGACGACCGCCATGGTTCTTCGTTTCGGGGGACAAGTAACGGTCATGCAGATGGTCGCATTGTACCCATTTTGGGATCCCCTTACCACCGATCAATTGCAATCGCAATTTCA
>CAIWLA010000627.1 GCA_903913345.1 uncultured Magnetococcales bacterium
CCGGAATCGTCATCCCCCGCACCCGTCATCCCCGATTTGGCCGCTGTCCGTCTGGCAGCCGAACGGGGACATGCCAACGCCCAGCACTACCTGGGTGCCCTGTATGCCTCTGGAACCGGCGGGGTTGCTCAGGACAACCGGGAGGCCGCCTCCTGGTATCTCAAGGCGGCCGAGCAGGGGTTGGCCATTGCCCAGAACAATCTGGGTTTTCTGTATGCCACCGGCCAGGGGGTAGCCCCGGATTATATCGTCGCCTATATGTGGATCCAGTTGGCCGCCTTGAACAACTATCCAGAGGCCACCAAAAACCGGCATATTCTGGCCAAACATATGACCCCGGAACAGATCGAGCAGGCAGAACAACGGGTGCGCGCATGGCAGGCGGATCGGGTCAAGGGATGAAAATCATCCAAACCGGAATACGAATGGCAAAACAGTCAGCACAATACCCATGGCAATCATGTACGTGACATCCGTCACAAAGTAGGGATATGCCATCAAAAGTCCCCCATAAATCATGGAACTGAGCGGGCCGTTTTTCTTTCCGTGGCGAAAAATGGCCAGGCCAATGATGCCAAAAACCAGGGAAACCGCGAGACCGGCCATGGAAATATCCGTCAGCATGGATGGATCGATGTGACCAGACTGGTTGGCCAGTTCCTGTTGCAGTGTGTCCATCATATTGCCGTTCATGAAAATACCTCCCTTCTCCAATCCACGCCTTTCCTGTCAGGGTACGAAAAAGGCCGCCTGGACGGGCGGCCTTGGAACCAAAAACTCGAACCGGTTGGAAATCGTGCCGCACATGCCCTCCGGGAGGGGAGACCGATCGTCTGTGGTCGCCGGGCGACCACAGACGGGAATTCTCCTGGCCCAAAAGGGCAGGGTCGATCAACCGTGATACTTGGAGGGCACCCAGGTTTGTTCCTCGATGGGAGGCCGCACATAACCGGAGGACTTTTTCCGGGGGGGCAGCTTGATCGGTTCCTTGGTGGTCAGCAGATCCTCATAGGGAATCTGGCTCAACAGATGGCTGATGCAGTTGAGACGGGCATGGGTCTTCACGTCCGCATCCACCACATACCAGGGCACCTGTTTGATGTCCGTGTAGGCGAACATGGCATCCTTGGCCCGGGAATAATCTTCCCAACGCAGGCGGGATTCCAGATCCATGGGGCTGACCTTCCACTGCTTGGTGGGATCCTTGGTGCGGCTGACAAAACGCTTCTCCTGCTCCTCATCGCTCACCGAGAACCAGTACTTGATGAGAATGATACCGGAACGGACCAGCATCCGTTCAAATTCCGGGCAGGAACGCAAAAATTCCTGATCTTCCGCCTCGGTGCAAAACCCCATCACCCGTTCCACCCCGGCGCGGTTGTACCAGCTCCGGTCACAGAGAACCATCTCTCCGGCGGCAGGCAAATGGGGGACGTAGCGTTGGAAATACCATTGGGTCTTCTCCCGTTCGGTTGGGGTTCCCAGGGCCATCACCCGGACGATACGCGGGCTTAACGGCTCGGTGATGCGCTTGATGACGCCACCCTTGCCAGCGGCATCCCGTCCCTCGAACAGGACAATCACCTTCAATCCCCTGACCCGGATCCACTCTTGCAGCTTGACCAACTCCACGTGCAGCTTGGACAACTCCTTGAGATAGTCCTCCTCGCTGATTTTGGGGAATTTTTTCCGTTTGCCCGTCTTTTCATCGACGTGGGCCGGGAATGCCTTGGCCGTCTTGGCCTTTACCTCTTTGGCCTCTTTAGGCTCTTTGGCCTCTTTGGCCTCTTTGGCTTCCTTAGGCTCCTTGACTTCATGATTGTCCAACTTTTCCGCTTTTACTTCCTCTTGCTCAGTCATGCGAGTCTCCTTGGCGTGCAACATAAACCATGTATATGAAAAATGGCACCGCGATGTTTATTCTCTCAATCTTCCTGCTGATGGGGGTTTATAGCACCAAACCCCGTTGGTCCGCCAGCAACAGAGAAGAATGGCGGCATATTTTGTCTGGCGGACCCCTTTTTTCTGCCCGGAATGGCCAAAAATCCCCTGCCATCCCGGTTCTGACGATCCATAATCGGCATCACCGTTGATACGCCACATGTTGCCGACGTTTTTCGCTGGTAAAAATTTCCGCTGTCCCCTCCGAGACCAGTTCATACAGGACGGCCTGTTTGCCGACCTGGGGACGCAAGATGCGTCCCAACCGTTGCACATGTGCCCGCACCGAACCGCTGCCTGAGACAATAATGCCCACCGCCACATCCGGCACATCCACCCCTTCGTTCAAAACGTGTGAATTGACCAAAAAGGGCAAGGTGCCCGCCCGGAAACCATCCAGCATCCTTTTGCGTTCCGATACGCGGGTGTGGTGGGTGATGACCGGCATGAAAAAGGTCTCCCCAATGGCATAGGCCGTGGCATTGTCATCGGTAAACAGCAACACCCGCTCCCCTTTGTGTCGCCGCAACAGGCTCCAGACCATGCGCAATTTGGCCCTGGAGGCCCTGGCCAGCCGCTTTTGCATCCGATAGGCCCGGTAGGCGGCCCGTCCCTCCTGCGAGCGATAGCAGACCTGCACAAACTGGCTCCAACCGTTCGGCTTGCTCAGTTGCACGCCACTGTTGCGTGCAAATTCACGGTATTGGGCATAGGCATTGTCATAGGCGACGCGCTCATCGGGGTCCAGGACGACCGGCACCTGTTCCAGACGGTACGGCGCGAGATATTCCCCTTCCAGATCGGCAATTTCGCTGCGATAACACAACGGACCCAGGAGATCATAGAGATCCCCTTCCTGGCCATCGGTCCGTTCCGGGGTCGCCGTCAGACCCAGTCGGAAGGGGGCAATGCTCATGATGGCCGCCAGGCGGGTGGTGGTCGCGGGCAGATGATGGCACTCGTCACAGATCAACAGACCAAACCGATCCCCTATCCGATCCATGCGCAAATAGGCGGAGTCATAGGTGCTGACGGTGATCGGCTCCAACTGGCTGTCTCCCCCGCCCAGCAGGCCGATGGGTATGGCAAAACTGGCGAGCAATTGTTCATGCCATTGCTGCATCAGGTCCAGGGTGGGAACCAGAATCAGGGCGTCTCTTTGGGTATGGGCAATCGCCATGCGGGCCACCAGGGTCTTGCCCGATCCGGTGGGCAGCACCACCACCCCCTGCCGCTTGGCCGCCAGCCAGGCGGCAAAGGCCTGCGCCTGGTGCGGTCGTGGTTGAAACCTCTGCTCCAGTTGGAACAGGCGTGGGCAAAAGCGGCGCGCCTCGTCCTGAAAGGGGGTTTTCAGCCGATGCAGGGTCAAGAGGATCGGCCCATACCGCCGGGCTTCGGCACGAAAACAATCCGTGCGATCATCCCAGCGGACCAGGTGGGCCACCGGAGCCAATTGCGCGCTGGAACCGGTTATGGTTAACGATCCCTGCTCAAACCGGATCCGAATCACCCCATCCGGAGGGGGGGCTGGATTATCCATGCCTCCGTTCAAAGTCGGCCATGAAGCCGATCAGGGCATCCACCCCTTCCTCCGGCATCGCATTGTAGAGGGAGGCGCGCATCCCCCCCACGGAACGATGTCCCGCCAGGGTGACCAGACCCGCCTGTTTGGCCTCGGCCAGAAAAACCGAATCCAGTTCGGCATTGGCCAGGGTGAACGGGACATTCATCCGCGAGCGGCTCCCCTTTTCGGTGGGACACTGGTAGAAGGCCGACTGGTCGATGGCCGTATAGAGTTTGCCCGCCTTGCGTATGTTGCGCTGCTCCATGGCGACCACGCCCCCCTGATCTTTGGTCCATTGCAACACCAACCCCAGGATATAAATGGCATAGGTGGGAGGGGTGTTAAACATGGAACCATTGTCGGCATGAATTTTATAGTCCAGCATCTGCGGCAGATCGGTCCGGCGGCCCAGGAGATCCCGGCGCACAATCACCACGGTCACGCCACTGGGTCCCAGATTTTTTTGCGCCCCGGCATACAACAGGCCGTACCGGGCAATTTTCATGGGTCGGGAGAGGACATTGGAGGAGATATCCGCCACCAGGGGGACGGTTCCCGTCTCTGGCGTATAATCGTACTCCGTCCCAAAAATGGTATTGTTGGAGGTGATATGGACGTAGGCCGCCTCTGGATTCAAGGTCAACTCCGCCTGGGTGGGAATGCGGGAATAATTGACCCCTTTCGTGGTCGCAGCCACCCGGACCTCCACCCGCTGCTTTTTGGCCTCACCGTGGGCCTTTTCTGACCAACTGCCGGTGATGACATAATCGACGCTCTGTTGGGTCGGATCCGTCAGCAGGTTCATGGGCACCATGGAAAACTGGAGCGATGCCCCCCCTTGCAGCAACAATACTGCATAATTGTCTGGAATATTCATGAGTTCACGCAACAGGGCCTCGGCCTTGGTGATGATGGCCATATACGGTTTGGAGCGGTGACTCATCTCCATCACCGACATGCCGCTGTCGCCATACGCCACCATCTCATCCCGCGCCTGCTCCAGGACCGGCAAGGGCAAGACGCCTGGCCCCGCACTGAAATTATAAACACGTTCCATGGGTAACGCTCTCCTTTGTTCCGACAGTGAAAACCGATGGCCACCTTCATCTTAAGGGAGGCCAAAAAAAATCCCCGCCGGAGCGGGGGTTTCACAAAAAGTGCTGAATCGCTTGCTGGGGCATCAGTTCCGGGGTCTCTTCCAAAAGAGAATCTTCCCACAATGTTTGCACTTTTTTATGTTTGCAAACAAAAACAGCAACCCGATGCTAAAAAGGAGAGGAACGACGATCCGGCCCGCAGCGATAATCGGTCCCATCAAGACATCCTGCCTGATGATCTCCCCTGGGTTGTTCAGGATTCCGAACAGCGTGATGCAAACGACAAATAAAACACCAATAGTTACAAGAATATGGCTCCGTATTAACGGTTTGGTATTATGATCCATATTGGCCTCCTTGTTCAGGTATGGCCCCCTCAAGCTGATGCCATTATCGGCCCGTCCGTACTGGTTGGCAAGGAAAAAATAGGCGGCGGGGGTTCTGGAGAATTCTTTCCACGACCGAACGGGAGCCATTCTACAATAAAATCGAATGGGTTACACTGAAAAAACGGGTCGGAGATTCCGGCCATGTCCGAACATCGATTGCCAGGAATTCAGGCCATGTCCGCTGCCGATGACCCTGCGAGGGGAGAAAAAATCTCTGGCCCGGCGGTTGCCCTGTTTGGTCAGATGGCCCTCATTACCCTCTTTTCCCCGGAGCTGGCGGAGGGGTGGCTGCCCATGGCGGGCATGGCCGGGGGGGTGGCCGGGGTGGCTTTCTGGCTGTGGTATCGGGCCGGTGGCCGCTGGTTCCCCCTCCTGTTTGGTCTCCTGACCGGTCTGATCGGCATCGCCTGGTCCCATCTGCCCGTTCCCCCCTTCCCGACTGCATGGATCAACCGGCCCATCTACCTGGAGGGGTTGATCGTGGAACGCCAGGATCGCCCGGATTCCGTGCAGATCATCCTGGATCAGGGGGTGGTGCCTGCCGAACTCAATGGCCTTTCGGCCCCTGTGCCGATTCCGGGGCTGGTCCAGATGACCCTCCATCTGCAAGAGGCGATCACCGCCATTCCCGGTGATCGGATCCGCATCCAGACCCGCCTCAAACCGGTCGATTCGTCACACAATCCCGGCGGTTTTGACTATGCCCTGTTCCAGCACCGGCAGGGTGTTCTGGCCTTTAGTTCCTCCAGAAAGCCGGTTGAACCGATCGCGGTGGGGGTGGAATGGAGTTGGAACCGCTATCGGCAAACCATTTCCCGATGGATCTACCAGACATTGCCCCCGGCGGAATGGGGGTTGATCGATGCCTTGATGGTGGGCAAGACGGGATTTCTGGATGAAAAGCTGACCGAGGATCTCCTGGTCTCCGGGACATTTCACCTCGTGGCCATCTCCGGTCTGCAGGTGGGATTGGTGGCCGGGTGGAGCTTTTTTACCCTGCGCCTGCTGTTGGCACTCTGTATTCCCCTCTCCCGGCATTGGGATCTCAAGCAACCCGTTGCCCTTCTGACCCTCTTTCCCACCGTGGCCTACGCCTTTCTGGCGGGTTGGTCGGTCTCCACCCAGCGGGCCACCCTGATGACCGGTTTTTTGCTCCTGGCCATCGCCATTGGCCGCGCCCGACAGTTGTGGCGGGTGTTGATCTTCTCCGCCATGGCCATACTGCTCTATCAACCGTGGCAGCTCTTTTCACCGGGGTTCCAACTCTCCTTCTTGAGCGTCATCGGGTTGATGTTTTTTATGCCCCTGTTTCAGAAGGGAGAGGGATGGAAAAGGCATCTCATCGGCCTGGTGATGACCACCGTGGTGGCCTCGATGGTCACCACCCCGGTGACGGCCTATTATTTCCATCGCCTCTCCCCGATGGGTTTGCTGGCCAACCTGCTGGCGGTCCCCTGGGTCAGTGCCATCTGCACCCCGTTGGGGTTTTTGGCCATCATTGGCCACGAGATCTATTCCCCTCTGGGGGATCTCCTCCTGCGGTGGATGGGGGACAGTCTGGAACCCTACCGCCTCTTTATCGCCTGGATCGGCTCCCTGCCCGGTGCGTGGTATCGCCTGCCCGGACCCACTCTGACCGGTCTGTCGCTCTCTCTGAGCCTGTGCGCCCTGGCTGGTCTCGTCGGGACGGTCGGCTGGACCCGTTGGCGCGTGGTGCTCTTTCTCCTCTCCTGGCCCGCCCTCCTCTGGCCCCGCACCCTGCCCCCCGACGATCAATTGCACCTGGCGGTCCTGGATGTCGGTCAGGCACAATCCGTCGTCCTCTATACCCCCCACGGTGGCTGGTCTGTCTTTGATTCCGGCGGTTTTGTCTCGCCCCGCTTTGATCCCGGCGAGGCCTTCACCTCCAGCTATTTGTGGTACCGGGGGGTGAGCCACCTGAACCGGGTGGTCATCAGTCATCCACAAATGGACCATATGGCCGGGGTCGAGAGGGTGCTGCGCAATTTCCAGGTGGACAGCCTGTGGTTGGGCTATTTTCCCGAAGAGGAAGCAAAAAATGGCGTCTATGCCCGTCTGATCGCCCGCGCGGAGCAATTGGGCGTCTCCGTTCAACGATTTCGTCATCCCAGGGTGGTCGAGGAGGGCGATGCGCGCCTCACCGTGCTGCCCCCTCTGCCCACAGAACAGGGCAGAAATGACAACGACCGCTGCCTGGTGGTGGAGATCGCCTTCAACGAACAGCGTTTTTTGATCATGGGCGATGCCACGGCGCGAACGGAAAAATGGCTGTTGGCCCAACAGGCGGTTCGACCACTGACCATGCTCCTGGCACCCCATCATGGCAGCAAAACCTCCAGTTCCCTCCCCTTTGTGCGGGCCAGCCATCCCCGGCATGTCGTCTTCAGTGCGGGACGGTACAACTCTTATCATCATCCCAACCCGCTCATCGTGGAACGCTGGCAGGCAGCACAGGCCCAACTGTGGCGTACCGATCAGCAGGGGGCCATCCTGTTGCAGAGTGACGGACGGACGGTGCAGGTCAAAGCTGTAGCAGAATCGAATGGTTTCCTGGCGGATCGTCTGGGGATATCATTTTGAATTCGGCCCCCAGTGCCGCCAGTGCGTTCAGGAGGGGAGCGGTTTCCGGCAGCAGCATCCGCAGTTCAAACGGTTCCATGGCGGAGTAGAGGGTCACGGCATGGTTGCAACCCGCCAGACCTGTGGCCAGACGAATGGCCTCCCGGAGCGTGTCGAGTTCATCCCCCAAAAAGATGCCAATATCTTTCACGCCCGGTTCTCCCTTTTCTCTGGGCCAATGGCTGTGCGGCAGGGAGACGGTCCCATGGCTGTCGCGCACCATTCCGCCCAGGGTGGCCAACCCGCCCGCCTCGAACGGGGAATGGTCGAGGGGATGCAGGGCGCGCTGCAACCGATGGGTGTGGGCACAAAAGACCCGCCGTCCCGGAGGCAACGCCGAAAAATCGTTGTGCAGCAGATGGGTGGCCTGAGCCAGGCAAAACAGATCCACCCGCGCCAGACGGTGTCCCGGCCAGACAAGGGCCTCCTGCCAACCGGCGGGCAGATCCCGTTGGCTCAACAACAGCGTCAAGGTGATGTCATTCATGCTCATAAAGAGGATGGATTGACCGGCCAAAAGACCGCCCACAAGAGGTAAGCATTTCCGGTGCCATGTTTCATGCGGGACAATCCTCTCCCGGACCGGAGAGGGCACCTGCCGGGAAAAGGGGTGTCAAAGCGGTCCATTCCCGTCTTCTTCCTGCAAGGCAAGCAGATCGTTTTCAATCATCTCTTCCTCACTGGTTCCGGTCTGGTTGGCGGTTTCGGTGCCCTGGTTGAAAAAGGCCAGATCCCGTTGCAGCAACACCACCTGCTGTACCAGTGCCTGGGCCACCGGTGTCAACTGTTGCAGGATTTCGTCATGGTGCTGGAGGCGTCGCTTCAGCACCTGGGTCATGTCGTGAATATGGACCATCTGCCCATGCTGGGCGGTGTCCGCCTGGACCATTCCCTGCATCAGGGTCGCAGACTCCTGCAACGTGGCGGCGGTCCCTTCCAGAAGGGTGTGGGCATTGTCCACCCTGAGGGTCGTTCCCAGGGACAATTCCCCGATTTCATCCGCAAAAATACGGCCATTTTCCGCCAGTTGGCGAATTTCCATGATCACGGAACCGGATCTCTTGATCCCTTTGCCGTCACTGGCCGCCGAGACTTCAAAGGCCGCTTTCATGGAGAGCTGATTGATCTGTTGTGCCGTGTCTGCAAACAATAACACCTTGTCGGCGATCTCCTTGGCCGAGGCCATGGCCTGTTCCATGGTCTGCCTGCCTTGCAGAATGGTCTGGTTGACCCGGCCCAACAGTTGCTCCAAGGTCTGGATCTGCCTGAGATGGTGCTGGATGCGGGTGGCGATCTCCCTGGTGGCCCATTCACCCGCTTCCAGGTCAGCCCGCTCCTGGTCCGGGAGTGGGGTGTCGAGGGCGTGTCGCGCCAGACCGGACAGTTGGCGACCGGTCTGGGCCACCTGGGTGCCTGAGTCACGCAACCGGGTGGCGACCTGATGCCAACGTCCGGCAATCCCCTGTATCTCCCTGGCCACCATGCCGAATTCATCCGTGCGGGTGCCCAGCGGAGGGGAGGAAAAGTGCCCTTTCTGCATCTCCTGCAACGGTTCGACACACCGAAACAGGGTGCGCCGCAGGGTCGTGGCCGTCATCCAGGCGATGCCCAGAGAACCCAGCAGCGCGATGGCAGCGACCAGCCATATCGGACGGGGAAAGGCATGGAGGGGCAACATGCCTTGTATCATCGGGGTTTCGATGATCAAGGCCCAGGTCGTTTCATTGCCCAACGATAGCGGGGCAAAGGCGGTAAAGACCGGCCTTCCCGACCAGTTTTGACCGAGAATCAGCCCCGATTGGCCTGCCAGTGCCGACTGGATCGCCTCCGAATGGAGATCATTGTCGGCCATTTTGCCCGCAAAGGAGGCCAGCACCGAATGGTTTTGGGGATCCCGGATGGAATCGGAACGCATCCGTCCGTCGGGACCGACCAGATAGGCATCGCCGTCACTCTCCAGGCCGTCGCGGTGCTGCATGAGGGTGGTCAGGGCCTCCATGGGCAGTTGCAGGGCCACCACCATGGTGAGGGTGCCGTCCTGCATCACCGGTTGGGCCATGAAGGCCGCCGGTTCGTTATTGCTGGGTGGATAGGGTGCAAAATCGGTCAGGCCGAAGGCGTGTTTGGCCACCACCTGTTGCACCAGCTTGCCCAGATTGGTATCCGCGTACTTTCCGTGGAGCAGATTGGTGCCAAAATCGGCCTGCCGGGCGGCGGAATAGAAGACCTCTCCATCCGGTTGAATCAGGAAAAAGTCATAATAACCCGATTGATCCATCTGTTTCTTGTAAAAGGGGACGCCCGGACCGGCACCGGCCAGGAAGGTCTGGGCAATGGCCTGTTCCGCCACCACTGCCCAGGGGGGTTCCGGGCTGTTGGCCACGGGGGCGATGGTGATGGGTGCCCAGGCACTGAAGACCCCTTGGCCATTCAACCCCTTGAGCGCGCCCACCCCTTTCTGGTTGGCCAGGGCCGCCATGACCGCCGGGGTGGTCATCTCGCCCCCTTTGGCCGGTTTGGCATCGGTGGGTTGCTGGCCGAATTCGGCATAGGGCCGATGATCCGGTCCAACGAGGGTGAGGTGAATGGTTTTGGTGGCCTCATCCCGTGTGAGGGGCAGTTTGGCCAGGGGATCCGGGGAGATCCGTGCGGCCAGTATCCCGATTATTCGGCCATCCCGGTCGCCATCCTTGCGGACCGGGGTGCCGATCCAGGCGGTCAATCCCCGATCCAGGTAGGGGGCGGGGGCAAACCCCTGAAAGCTGCTTTTGGTCAGGGCTGCGGCCAACAGCTTGCCAAACCCGCTCTCCTTGAGGGGGGATTTCCCTCCGTTTTTGCCCAGGAGGGGATCGGGCAGGGCACTCAGGACCACGTTGCCCTGGGCGGAGACGAGATAGAGATTATCAAAACCCTGTTTTTCCCGGAACCGGTTCAGGGCGGGGGTCATGGTGGCGGAGAGGACGGGCCAGCGTTCCCCGGTTATCTTTTCTCCCCCGTCCCGGAAGACCCAATCGATGCTGGCCAGATTTTTGGCCAGTTGTTCCGTGGCGGCCAGGGTCTCCATCTCGTGGGTCCATTCCTGGAACTGGTGTTGCACCGCTTTGCCGTAGCTGTCGCGCACGGTTTCCAGTTGGTGTGCCTGTTGGGTATAGAGTGTTTGTGTGCTGTTGGTCAGGGTTTCCATGTCGGCCCGGTAGCGGGCGAGGGTCTGTTCCAGCCGATTTTTCTTGACCTCGATCAGGGTGGCGGCACGGGTACGGGCGGCCTCGTTGGCCGCTTCACCCAGCCAGCGCGCGGTCATCCATCCGGTCAGCACCAGTGGCAGCAGGCTGGACAACAGGAACAGGGCCAGCAATTTGGGGCGCAAACGTATGTTCACTCGACCTCCCAAGGGAAAAATCAAAGACCAGGAAACCCACGGACCATTCTATAGAAGATCGGGCAGGAATCAACCGTGCATGGGCAACTCTTGGAATATTTTGGATAATAAGGTCTCTGCGGCCCGGCTTAGAATCGGGGGTGTTCAGGATGCCTCGAATGAGGGCGGGCACCAATCCGGCTTTGCTGTGTCCGGTCAAACCGGGAG
>CAIWLA010000628.1 GCA_903913345.1 uncultured Magnetococcales bacterium
AAATATTCCGGCTTCGCCTTCGGCGTCGGTGTGGAACGGATGGCCATGTTGAAATATGGCATCAATGATTTGCGGCTGTTTTTTGAGAATGATGTGCGGTTTCTGGAACAGCACGCGCGGTTGTGAGCTGGGGGGAGCAGGCAGGAATTCTGGGGGCAGGTGTCCATGTGATCACAAGAATATACGTCCACAACTTTCTCTGTTTCGTCAATTTTGAGATTGGTTTAAGCCGGATCAATCTGTTGCTCGGTCCGAACGGAGCGGGCAAATCGACCATTTTTCATGTATTGGATCGTTTGGTCCGTTTTATTGTTCGGGAAGGACGAGTGGCCGACCTGTTTCCTCTCAGGGATGTCACCCGATGGGAGACCGCCACGGGTTCCCAGGTCCAGCATTTCGCGTTTGAGATGAAGGACAAGGAGGGAGGAATCTACCAATACACGTTGAATATTGAGCACGACCCTGCAAGGAGGTTATCCTGGGTCCGTGAGGAGAGGCTGAGTTGGGGTGGGCGGCCTCTGCTTCACGTTGAGAGGGGTGAAGCGCGACTCTACGATGATTCTCATGGCGAAGGACCAAAATTTCCGATGGACTGGAATCAGTCTGGCGTGGGTTTTTTGCAGGAGCAATACTCCCCCTCCAAGCTGACCGGATTCAAAGAACAGTTGCGCCGGGTGTTTGTGTTGCAAATGAACCCGGCCAACATGCAGACAGAAACCCTTGAAGAGGCGGACTTTTTGCAGCGGGATCTCTCCAATTTTGCCTCCTGGTACCGTTATCAAAGCCAGGTCAATACGGGCAATATGGTTGTTCTCTTCAAACGGTTGGCAGACATCTTGCCGGGTTTTCATTCCCTCAAGCTCAAGCCAGCCGGTGAGGCAAAAATTTTGGCGGTTGATTTCAAGCCTGCCGGTGGCAAAATTTTCGAGATTCCCTTCAACGCCTTATCCGATGGTCAGCGGGCCTTGATCGTCCTGTATGCCATACAGGCCTTTTTGTCTGATGACCAGCCCGCCACGCTGTGCGTGGACGAGCCGGAAAATTTTCTGGCTCTCCCGGAGATTCAGCCCTGGATGGACTCGATGGAAGACCTGTCCGAAAACAGCGGGCACCAGTTGTTGATCATCTCCCATAATCCGGGATTGATCAATTTTTTGGCCAAGGATGTCGGTCTGTGGATGGAACGCCATCAGGGGACAGGGCCTACCCGTGTAAAGCCGATCAGCCGTTCTCAAGAGGATATCGGTTTGCCGTTGTCCGAGTTGATTGCGCGCGGCTGGCTCTTTCAGGAGGGGGAGGGCCATGCCTGACCATTATCCCACGGTGGTGGTGTTGTGTGAGGATCGCGCCCATTACCGTCTGGCGAGAGGTTTCCTGATGCAACGCGGTTTCGACGGCAGGAAAATTCGTCCCCATCAGGCTCCGGCTGGCGGTGGCGATGCCAAGGCGTATGTGCGGGATCAGTACCCGGTCGAGTTGCGCGGTCTGCGGTCAGGCCATGTCCGCCTTGCCCTGGTCGTGGTCATGGATGCAGATAATGTATCTGTTGAAGAACGCAAGAAGTTTTTGGAATCCGATGCCCAACGAAAATCAAAGGAACCGGTCGCACACATCGTGCCCAAGTGGCAAGTGGAAAACTGGTTGTACTACCTGGACACTGGTACGGTCGACGAGAGCCAGCATGGGCCTGGACTGTCACGATATCCAAAAAGCACCACAAACTATGACCCGTTTGCCAAAAGGCTTCATGGCTTGGCGGCGGATTGGCATAACGGTCTGCCCGAAAACGGCATTCCGCCCTCATTACGGGACGCCTGTCATGAGTGGATTCGTTTCAAAACGGTTCTTGGCATTCCGTAGTGTCCTTCGCCAACCGCCGTGCTGGACAATGTGGGGATTGACCGGGAAAAATATTCCGGCTTCGCCTTCGGCGTCGGTGTGGAACGGATGGCCATGTTGAAATATGGCATCAATGATTTGCGGCTGTTTTTTGAGAATGATGTGCGGTTTCTGGAACAGCACGCGCGGTTGTGAACCGGGGGAAACATCCCAAAACAGATGAGCGGTTTATGGTTGCGCATGACCGATTTCGGCCATGGCCTGGTTGATGATGGATTCATCAATGCCA
>CAIWLA010000629.1 GCA_903913345.1 uncultured Magnetococcales bacterium
GAACCCATGTCCAGGGAGTAGACCACGCTCTCTTTCAGGTGTTCCGGGACTTCGCCCGCGACAATTTTCACGGCGATTCCCTCGGCCAGATGGGTTTTGCCCACGCCCGCTTCGCCGACAAACAGGGGATTGTTTTTGCGTCGCCGACACAAGACCTGAAAGGTGCGGGTGATCTCCTCTTCCCGTCCGATCAGGGGATCGATGGCCCCCCGGCGCACCTCGGCATTCAGATCCAGCGTATACAGGGCGAGGGGATCTTTGCTGACATCCGGTTTGACGGCCGCCGGTTCTGCGGCTCCGCCCTCCGGGTGCGCACTGTCCGGGTCGCCGGGCACACCGTGGGAAATGATGGTTTGCACATCCAGACGGCTGATATTCTGGCGTCCGAGAAAATAGACGGCATGGGACTGTTTTTCCCCGAAGATGGCGGCCAGGACGTGGGCACCGGTGACCAGGTTTTTGCCCGCCGCCTGCACTTGATAGGCCGCCCGCTGGATGACCCGTTGAAAACCGATCGTTGGGGTGACATCCGTGGAGTTGGCCTCTTGTTCCATGGTGGGCATATGCTGTTTGAGGTGCCCTTCCAGATCCTTGGCCAGTTCATTCAGGTCGCAATCACAGTGGATCAACACCGAGGTGGCCTCTGGATTTTCAAGGAGGACCAGCAGCAAATGCTCGACCGTGGCATATTGATGTCGTCGCAGTTGAGCACTGCGAATGGCTTTGTTCAGGGAGAGTTCAAGGTGTCTGCTGATCATGGGCATTACTCAATTTTTTTCCATCCGGCAGGTCAAGGGATAGGCACTGTTGCGGGCATGTTTGTTGACCTGAACCACTTTGGTCTCGGCAATTTCCCGCGGATAGATGCCGCACAGCCCCACGCCATGGTGATGGACGTTCAGCATGATCTGGATGGAGGCATCCATCGATTTTTGAAAAAAGCGCATGAGCAGATCGACCACAAAATCCATGGGGGTAAAATCATCGTTCAGCAGGATCACCCTGTACAGGGGAGGCTCGTCCTTGTCGGTACGCGAGTCGCTGAATGTCTCCGTATCGTGGAATGTGTCGTGTTCGTGTGTGGACATGTCAGGCTGTATTCACTAAAAGGGGGGTGATCGAACGATTGATTCTGGATTGTAGCATGGTTGATTGGCCAGGAAAAGCGATTTGTGGGTGCGGTATTCAGGGCAATCGCATCTTTCCCGTTTTACTGGGCGCGGGCGTGGCGGTCCGGGTATGGGGTGGATTCAGACAAAATGGCGGAAACGTAGACGGTCTTGTTGATTCTGGTTGACACGGTGTATGTATAATCAGAAAATCGCCCCATGCCGGGAAAATCGCGAGATTCCCATGGTGCAGACCGGCGGACAGTGACTGACTGTTACGGAATCAGGGGCCTGATATCACTCTCTTGTCACAACTCGTTATGTAAGGGGGAAACAGAATGAAAAACTTGAAACTGGCTGGCCGATTGGGACTGAGTTTTGCCGTCATACTCATGATGCTTGTCTTCGGTGCCGTCGTCGGGAATCAAGGACTGTCCACGGTGGTCAAGCGGGTCGCCAATCAGACAATCCTGGGTGAAATCGAAGATCAATCCACCCTGGCCTTGCGCGCAGAACGCAATTTTGTCGGTGACCGGAATGACAAGCACCTGGAAGCGGCCAACAAGGCGGCAGAGGCCATCAAAACCCTGTCGGCCACCCTCCGGGATCAGCATTTCAAGGATCCCGTGGACAAGGAAAACATGACGAAAGTCGGTCAACTGGCCGACCAGTTCGACAAAAATTTTGCGGTTCTGGTCCGGGAAGAGGGGGACAACCGGAAGGCCTTGGAGGTCATGCGAGACAACTCCAGAAAGGTGATCAAGGTTCTCAACGATCTGGAAGACCGCCAATTTTTCAAACTCCGCGAGGAGATCGGTCAGCCTTCGGGAGCCGACCAGAATCAGGATGAACGGATGGAAAAATTGGAGGACCGCATCCACCAGATCAATGCGGTGGCGGATATGGGCAAGGTTTTTCTTGATGCCCGTCTGGGCGAAAAAGAGGTGGTCCTCTCCAGGGGAACCAATCCAAAAGAGTTGAAACGCAACCAGGATGGCATCGCCCAGGTGGTCAGAATGATCGGAACGCTGATCTCCTCCTTCGCAGATCCCAAGGACATTGAGATGGGCAAGGCCTTCCTGAAAGCCATTACCGACTATCAGGAAGGGTTCAAGGGACTCACCAGTAATATCGAAAACCAGAACAAGGCCGAGAAAGAGATGATCGCCAGCCGTCGGCAGTTGAATGATCTGGTCAATGATGTCTCGGATGGACAAAAGAAGAAGATGCAGTCTGAGATTTCTCTTTCTGAACAGCTGGTCCTGTTTGGCAGTCTGCTGGCCGTGGTTTTGGGTATCCTCCTTGCCTACCTGATTTCCAAGAGTCTGGTATCGGCCATCACTGGTTGCATCGGCAACATGGTACGCATGTCCAGTGGTGATCTGGCCATCAGTTGTATTTCCAACCGCCAGGATGAACTGGGGGATATGTCCCGGGCCATTGATACCATGGCGGTCAAGCTGCGGGAGGTTCTGGGCGAGGTCGCGACGGCATCGGAACAGGTTTCCGTTGGCAGCAACGAAATTTCGGATGCCGCCCAGAATCTTTCCCAGGGTGCGACCGAACAGGCCGCCTCCATTGAGGAGACCTCATCGGCCATGGAGGAGATGTCCTCCAATATCAGTCAGAACACCGACAACGCCAACACAACGCAAAACATTGCCCAAAAGGCCGCCAGGGATGCTGCGGAGGGGGGGACTGCGGTGAACCAGGCGGTGCAGGCCATGAAGGAGATTGCCTCCAAGATTGGCATTATCGAGGAGATTGCCCGGCAGACCAACCTGCTGGCCCTGAATGCGGCCATCGAGGCGGCGCGGGCTGGTGAGCATGGCAAGGGCTTTGCCGTGGTGGCCGCCGAGGTCAGAAAATTGGCAGAACGGAGCCAGACGGCGGCGGGCGAGATCAGCCATCTCTCCGCCTCCAGTGTGGAGGTGGCGGAGAAGGCCGGAGGGATTATCAACAAACTGGTGCCCGACATCCAAAAAACGGCGGAACTGATTCAAGAGATCGCCGCTTCCAGTCAGGAACAAAACCAGGGGGCCGGACAGATCAATCAGGCGATTCAGCAGTTGGACCAGGTGATTCAAAGGAATGCGGGATCCTCCGAAGAGATGGCCGCCACCGCAGAAGAGTTGAGTGCCCAGGCCGATTTGTTGGCCCAATCCATCGCCTTCTTCAACCTCGGCCAGCAGACGCAGGTGGCCAAACGGAAACCGGCCCAAAAGCCGACGACTGTTCGATCCGGGATTGTGCCTGCCCAGAAGCGTGCCACCAAGGCCTTGCCCGCGCCGGCGAAAAAGGCCGGTGGGGTTGACTTGAAGATGGCCCATTCGGACGAGGAGTTCGAGTCTTTCTGATTCCAAAGCGGGCTGCATGGTACCGGAAGACCGATGGTCTCCGGTACCATGGGCCGCCGAGTCAATCCCGTGGTGCGGAACGGAATAGGGACGAACAAACGTTCAACGACCCGTTCCATCCTCCGACTCCATCCACCGATAATAACGCAGGGTGAACGGCTCGATCGAGGCCAGGGCGAGGGCGGCGCGATAGCCCTCTGGAGCGGGCAGGTCGTGGAGTTGACACTGCGTCACATCCGTCGGTTGCCAGGGGGTCTCCAGCAGAGAGGCGGGCTGCCCTGGATCGACACCCACAGTAAATCGGTTCAACAGACGGGCGATGCTCAAACCGTGGCATTTGATATAGGCCTCCTTGCGGCTCCAACAGGCAAAAAAGGCCGTATTCATCTGCTCGACCGGCAGACGACTGAGGGCGGCATATTCCGCCGGGGAAAAAAAACGGCGGGCCAACTGGAGCCGTTTTTCCGGGGCGGCGGGTCGAATCTCTTCCAGATCCACCCCCACTGCCGTGTCACGGCTGAGGGCGTACAGGCCCCATTGCCCGGAATGGGCAATATTGAAACAGCACGAGGGATGGTGGTCATCCAGATCCGGTTTGCCATTGGCATTGCGGCGAAAACGCAATGAGGCGGGATCTCTGTCCACATAATGGCCCAGCAGAAGGCGCACGGTGCCTCGAACGGTGATGAAGGCGATGCGCAGCCGGTCCAGGGTAAACTGACGGGCGCGCGCCTGCTCTTCGGTGGATAGAAGGGCCTGCAATGTCTCTACCTGGGCGGGGGCTGGCGCGAGCGTTCGTTGCCAGAGATGGAGTTCGTTGACCGGGAGAGGGAGGGGAATTGCGGTATGGCCCTCGGCAGAGGGGGCAGAGTACCTTGCGATGGGAGGTCGTTTTGTGCAACAGCCCCCTGTTCCGTGAGAGGGCGTTGGTTCCCCATCCGGCACGGACTCCTCGGACAATCTGTCATGGTTCACAGACATGGATAATCGATCCCGTTCCCCTTCCATCGTTTGGCAAGACGCCACTGTAACACGAGAATGGCGCGAAAGGCAAAACCATCATCGGGGTATGGTGTTATGGTTTACCGGCTTGTCCGGGTCGGGCAAAACCACCCTGGCCCATCCCCTGGAGGACTGTTTGCATCGATCATGGGGGGCCATTTGCAGTTGGTGTTGCCGGAAATATTATTC
>CAIWLA010000630.1 GCA_903913345.1 uncultured Magnetococcales bacterium
CTGTAGATGGTTTTGGCCATTGGAGCCATTTTCATCTCCGACGACCCGTTCCGGTGTTCTACCTTTCGGTAGTGCCGAAAATCTGAGACTTTATTTGTTGTTGTCTCAATGCGCAGGATGTGCCCGCGTTTGTCGTACATTTTAACGGATGATCGCCCGTAATAGTGGCGGATCCTGGTTCCTTCGATACGAGTATGGAAGTCGTTCCCGACCTCACCCTCGAAGGTTTCTGTCATCCTGCGGCCAAGAAAAGTGGCGATATCACCGGCTTTTACCGCATGGATAGCGGTATACACGATCTGTTTGTAGATCGGTTCCAGCGTTGCCGCATCACGGAACACGATGTCGGTTGAATATTCGATCTGCGCCATACTCCAATGGCATCCGGATGGGAAACGATCGAACACAGGGCAAAACATTTTTGCGTAGTGATCGAATTTATGACGCAAAGTTTCTCCCTTGAGCTTGTCGGCCAGGAGTTGAGCAGCCGGAAAGTCGTCGATGTTAGAAAATGCATTATCGGACATGGTGTAAGCGATGCCCACCTGTTCCAACTGGCGTGCAAGGATGTTGTGGCCATTACAATAGAATTGGAGACGAAAGGGAGCCCAAGTTGGAACCCTCAGAAAGCATAGGCCCAACATCTCATCGATAAAGTAAAAGTAATAGTGCAGGCACCATCCACCTTTCGGTTTGAGGAATGTCCTGCCAGTCGGCTTGTCGTGCCATGGCGTGAATGACGGGCAGCTTTCCATGGCCGAAATGATGTGTACGAGACCCGGATGATCACCACGAGAAGCCAAAACCTCCTGAATGACATCCTCCTTGCGGCGTTTTCTGTCTCTAATGCACTCGATTGTGATGCCTGATTGTGCAGCCATTGCCATGGCATTGGTGCGGACGGTTTCGCGCAGCTGATCGGCCCATCGGGGGTAATCGAATAGTCGGACGTTGTTTGCTGTCAGGTGTGATGCCATTGCCTGTGCATGGCAAATTTCTGGAATGGTGCCGGTCACAACAATCCGATCAAGGCAGGATATGGTACCGAGAATTTTGTCGGCATGGCGGTTGATGAATGACAGCATGGCGGCACCTCCTGTTTAAGTTTCTCAGGTCTGAGTGTTCGCCATTTTCTACCAAAAGCGTCTTCAAAACCACCCTTTTTGGTTGCGGCTCTGCCGCGTTGGGCAATGGGCTTTACCCAGACAGAACTGGACGCGCTGAAGGAGGCCTACGCCGCCGGGGCCCTGCGCATTGTCCACGAAGGGAAGACGGTCGAATACGCCGCCGAGTCGGACCTCCTGCGTCGTATTCGCATGATTGAGAATGAGCTGGCGGCAGCTTCTGGCAAGGCCCGCTCCACCCGCACCCGTCTGAGTTTTTCCAGGGAGTAACATTATGGCGAAATGGCTTGATGGCCTGGTGGGATGGATCGCACCGGAGGCGGCGATGCGTCGTGCCCGCGCCAGGAACGTATTACAGGCCCTGCGGCGTGGTTACGATGGGGCCAAAACCGGGCGGTTGACCAGTGGCTGGGCCACCGCTGGCAACGATGCCAATGCTGAGATTGCCGTGGCATCCATCCGGTTGCGCGACCGCGCCAGGGACTTGGTGCGCAATAATCCCTATGCAGCAAAAGCAGTTATGACACACTCGTCCAGCCTCGTAGGTGCAGGCATTCGTCCGCGCCCCAAGGCGGCCACTCAGGAGTTGGATGATCAGATTACCGACTTGTGGGATGCGTTCACGGAAAATTGTGACGCCAATGGCCGGACGACGTTTTATGGCATCCAGACCCTGATGGCTCGCAGCCTGGTGGAAAGCGGCGAGTGCCTCCTCCAGATGGTGAACCGGCCCTCGTCGTTCGGCCTGCGGGTGCCGCTGCAATTGCGGGTGCTGGAGTGTGATCACCTGGACAGCACGTATGACCGGGATTTGCCGGGTGGTGGGTTCATCCAACAGGGGATTGAGTTTGACTCGTTCGGGATGCGGGCGGCCTATTGGATCTACCCGCGCCATCCGGGATCCACGCGACCGGGCATGATGAAGAGTGTCCGTATCCCGGCTTCGGATGTGCTGCATCTGTATGACTGCTTGCGCCCTGGCCAGAACCGGGGTGTCACCTGGTTCGCTCCCGCCCAGCTGCGCATGCGCGACCTGGACGATTATGACATGTCGGAGCTGATCAGGAAAAAGATGGAGGCCTGTTTCGTTGGCTTTGTCACCAA
>CAIWLA010000631.1 GCA_903913345.1 uncultured Magnetococcales bacterium
CAGGTTGCCCGTGCTGGCATGATCATCAAGCTGGGCGAGAAGGCGTCCGCCAGCTTTTAGACAACTCGTGGCATCGGCATCCTGCCAATGCGTTGATTTCCTCAGCCATCCCGCGCACCCTCCACCCCGTCCCGGTAAATCTCTCCGCCAAGCCGACGATTACCTCGCGGAACCGCAGAACATGCACGTCGCAGCAAGAATCTGCCGGTCCCCAAAAAGCGTCAATACGCGAGACCAACCACTTCATGAGGAGAACAAATTTTCCGACATCCAATATTTTCTTGCGGAGGTGTGCCCTGAGCGCAAGATACCTCGGTGCAAAGCCATGGACGAAGTCTGCACTTCGGTGCGGCATTTGAAGGAATATGCTTATCCACTTGATGCAGGTTGATGGTTTTCGTAGATCTTGCGAATGCCAAGACCGACATTCCCGAAGGGGCTGCGTGAATTCCGGCAAAGGTTTTCGAGCGACGCGAACTGCTGGGAGTATCTTTCGCAGAGCCGTTGGCCGGAAGGATTTCGCTGTCCGAAGTGCGACTGTTCCAGCAGTTGGTGGCTCTTGAGTCGGCACGCGCATGAATGTCAGCAATGCGGACATCAGGCGTCGGTCACTGCGGGAACGCTTCTTCATCGCAGTCATCTTCCCATCCAAGATTGGTTTTGGGCGGCCTACTTGGTTGCAACCCTCACCCCCGGTATGAGTGCCAAGCAACTCCAGCGTCAACTGGGATGCCGTTACCAGACGGCGTGGTTCGTTTTGCATCGCTTGCGTCGGGGTATGGTTAGCGATACGCGATCCCGCTTGGCAGGTCGCGTGGAAGCCGATGAAGTCATTGTCGGTGGCCCCGTCAGAGGGAAAAGAGGGCGAGGCGTGACCAAGGCAGCCCATAGCACCCTGGTTTTTGGGGCCGTCGAAGTCATCGCCTACACCGATAAGCATGGAGAGGAAATGGAAAAGGCCGGCCGCCTCCGCCTGGCGTTGACTCGGCAAGCCGACGCCATCTCGATTCGCAACTTCCTGCACAAAAGCGTGGAACCCGGCAGCGAGGTCTACACTGATGGATGGAGGGGCTACTCCAAAACTGCGATGAAAGACTACGAACACGGGCTTCACCCCTCCGATACGCACGCCCTTCACATTCACCGTGCGTTCGGAAACCTGAAAACCTGGCTCAATGGCACCCATCATGGCGTTGATCCCAAATATCTTCAAAGCTACCTCGATGAATTTACTTTTCGTTTCAACCGGCGCAAAACTCCGCTTGCTGGATTCCAAACACTCTTGGGCATCGCGTCAAACAAAGGCCCCGTTTCGCTGCGAGTTTTATCTCAACCTGCATCAAATGGATAAGCATATGGGCTTATTGTGTTCATGGCGGAAAGAGAGGTGGAGATTTACTGGCTTTGATTTCTTGCGGTCTGCCGGTGCTTACCAAACTGAACGAGAACCCGTTTTCTGACAATAAAAAAACTCCTGCCAATTTTCGCGCCGCCCAATTTTTCGACATCCGAAAATCGTTTCCTGCCGGTGCTGGCAGGGCTATTTATCCGCGGTCACTTTTTGCCTAGCAAATCATCCAGCGGGCGGATGGATCCGTCTGGAAAGCAAACGTTTGGTCCGTGTCCGTGCATGCCGGTGATTTCGACCAGCCATGGCTGCGTCGAAAATTTAAAGGGATCCGAAGGAAGGGGGCCGAACATTCCCGGGCTGTAGTGGATCTTCCACCGATCGTTTTCCGGCATGGACAACTGGGCCCGCTTGATGGTGGGGCACATCCAGACCTCCTCCGTAGCCCCGTAGGGTTTCATTTCGTTGATCCACCAGGCCGCGTCAATGTCAGCGCTGTCGGTTTCCGGTTCCTGGGGCCAGTGGCCGACGTCTTGCACGTAGGCCGCCAGGGAGGTGTGAAGAGACCTCATGTGCGCGAGGCAACTGGCGCCTTCCGCCCGGGCGATCATCGGTTGCCACGCCGCAATTCCCAAAGCCACCAAGACGGCCACGATGGAAATCACAGCAAGAATTTCAATCAGCGTGAACGCCCGCCGGACATCACACGGGAAGTTGACACGCATCGGACGCCGGAACAAAAGAATCTCGGCCGAGAAAATTAATCGAGCGTTGTCGATGTTCTCTGCCCGGAGATTTTGAAGTTGCGGACCTGAGAAACCCAAGGATCGGCGGCTGTTGTTTGGCTGAAAACTTGAAGATTGCCCTGGCCTTTGAAGAAATAGTTGGCCGAGCTGGTGTTGATATTGGCGTTGAAGGTGCCGCCGGGAACCTCATAGCCGAAAAAGAACGGGCTGATGCTGATGCCGCCGTTGATGGTTCCGGTTTCAAGAATGCCCGCAATCCTGCCACTCAACAGAGAGGCATCGTCCGTTCCCGTGACAAGCATCCCGGCTATAATAAACACGTAGGTGCTGGGATTGGTGGCAGTGTTCACCGGGTTGCCATTGCTGTTGTAGTTAAAACGCA
>CAIWLA010000632.1 GCA_903913345.1 uncultured Magnetococcales bacterium
CGGTGACCTGAACCGTCATCCCCTGATCGTCCACCACCACCATCCCCCTGGCTGGCAGAGGTCGATGGGCCAGGTTCCATCTCTGCAACAGGGATTCATCCAGACACAGGCAAGCGGGTTGGGCCAGATCCAATACCTTTTCGGTCTCCCAAAGGGGGGCGTGGGGGTTCCACATCATCAAGGTCAGACCGTATCTCAAGGCGGTCAGAACAGACAACAGGTTGAGAAGCTCGTCGGAGACCGCCAGAAAGAGGGTGTCCCCCGCATGCAATCCCAGTGGTTGCCAGTGCCGAAAGGTGGCCTCCATCCGCACCTCCATCTCGCCATAGGTCAGCGAACAGTCGGGCGACACATAAAAGGGATGGTCAGCCGGTGGTTGGGAACGCCATTGCTGATACAAATGGTTCATGCCAATTCCTCTTGATGGGAGTCGAACCATATCCTGATGCAAAAAATCTGTTTTGACCAGTGACTATTGCGGGTCCAGGGAGATCATCTCCCTGGTGGGGTTTGGGGCGAAGCCCCAAAAAGAGTATAACCCGATTGTCGCAGCAAAACCCCTCGTTGTCCATGACCTGTTCATCCCAGGAATGGTGGAAAGGTGGTCTCCCCGACATGGCCCCAGACACCGCCATCCAGACGCAAATGGCGGGGATCCTGGCGATACCATTGGGCCAGTTGGTCGAGGTAGGTGGTCAACCAAAGGGTGGGCCAATTTCCTTCATCGTGGGGGGTCAAGGGGGGAAAGGGTTCCAGATGGCAAACAATCTCGTTCTCTTCCCAAAGGGCGACCAGCCAGCAGGCACGGGCACCGGTGCGTTGAATCAGGTGGGGAATGGTGGGTTGCAGGGAGACATATCCCCCCATGAAAGGCAGATGCAGGGGATGGGAACCAACGTGACCATCGCCCGCCAGGAACAGAACACCGCCCCGGCGCAAATGGAGGGCCGCCATGGCCATGGAACGCTCGCGCAGATAATCGGTTTTGAGATTGACCAATCCCGCATAATGTACCGCGTTGTCCGTCGCGGGGATCATCGCATCCGGGTGGACTTTTTGCAGACAGTGGGCCGCCACATGATCCGGTCCCACGTGTGCGCCGACCAGAATGGTTCCCTGTCTATCTCCCTTGGTCAATTTTCCCCAATCGGGTTCCCGCACAAAGGGGGTCAGTTCACTGGCCCTGCCCAGGCTCAGACGACTGGTGATGGCAAAAGAGGCGCAAAATCCCCAGAAGGCGCGTTCATGCCAGTCGGCCAGTTGGCCGGGATCAATCTGCAAAATCCTCTGACCCCATGCCAGCAGTCGGTCATTCCGGGGTGCCCGACGGACATGATCCCAAAGGGAGGCGAAGGCAGCGGACAAGGGCAACGGATCGGTGCTTTTCAAGACCCGACCCAGAAACTGCTTTTGCAGAAAATTGGTCAGATTATTATAGGCGTGGTCATGGTCTGGCTGGCTGCGCAGAGCCTGTCGATAAGCCGCCTCGGCCTCCTGGAACCGTTCCTGATCTTGCAGGAGGATGCCCAGATTGTACTGGGCATCGGCATAGTCCGGGTTGAGAATCAGTGCCTGCCGATAGGCGTCCTCGGCCTCCTGGGAACGGGCCTGGGTTTGTCGGAGATTGCCCAGATTGTTGTATGCCTCTGCATAATCCGGCCTGATCTGCAAGGCGTGCTGGTAGGCGGTCTCGGCCTCTTCCAGACGGCCCTGTTTGGCCAGGAGATGTCCCAAATGGTGGTGCGTTGTGGCATCGTCGGGATGGCGGGACAAGGCGTACTGGTGAACGGCCTCGGCCTCTTCAAAATGTTTCAGATCCTGGAGGAGCAGGCCCAAATTGGTGCAGGTGACGGCACAATCGGGCTGGATGGTCAGCGTCTTTCGGTAACAGACCACCGCCTCTTCCCGTTTGCCCTGCAATTGCAAGGTCAGTCCCTGATTGTGATAGGCCATGTAATAGTGGGGATTGCTTGCCACTGCCCGCCCGAAACAGGCCAGGGCTTCGTCCAGTTGGCCTTCTTTTTTAAGTACAATGCCCAAACCGTTGTGGGCCTCGCAGAGGGTTGGCTGGATCTCAATAGCCTTCTCAAAACAGCGGACGGCCTCTTCGGCATCCCCTTGTTCTGAAAAAATATTGCCCAAATTGGTATAGGCAATCGAGTGGTTTGGGTGGATTTCCACCGTTTTGCGGTAGCATGCGATGGCCTCTGCCGCCTCTCCTTCTGCCAGCAGCAGGTTGCCCAGGCTGTTGTAGACCTCATGGAGATTGGGTCGGAGGGCGATGGCTTGCCGGTAACAGGCGATGGCGGCCGATCGGTTGCCCTGACTGCGCCAGCAATCGCCCAGAAGGGGCAGTGCCTCACCATGATCGGGTTGGAGGAGCAGCACTTTCTGGAAGCAGTCGATGGCCTCTGGAAGATGACCCAATGCGGAGTGGGTAACCCCCAGATTGAACAGAAAAACGGGCTGGTTGGGTATGGCTGCCACGGCCTTGCTGAACCATTCAACCGCCAGGAGGTTTTTTTGTTGTTGGTAGCAGAGGGTTCCGAGTTGGTGCAATGTATAGGCGTGGTCGGGTTGCAGGACCAGTCGTTGGCGGTAGAGGTTTTCCGCCTCTTGCCATCGACCCACCTGGTGATGGTGCAGGGCCTCTCTCAGCAGTGTTTCGGGGGTGGTGGGTGGAGTGGACGCACCATCGGAGGTCTCTTGTGTGACAGAAATGGTTTTTTGCACGTCCAGATCCACGGGAGGACTCCTTGCGCTGCACACCGACCATACGGGTGCATTCTATCAGACTCAACCCCCCACAGCAACCTGAACCACTGTCAAAAAAATAAAAAACAATCGCTGGTCATCTTTTTCCTGCTGGCGGATGTACTCACGGACCACCGTTTCGTCCCGACCTACCGTCATGACGCATCTGACTGCCGTGGCCGGAGCCAAACCCGTCTGCCTATTACTCATTTGCGTCGCATTCTTCTATCCACCCTCTCCCTGGCGGGGAACATGTGGGGCGAGTGGTCTGCATCGTTCACTTTTCCGCTTTTCATCCCCCGTTTGGAACGTTATCATGGCCAAAAGTCTGTACTCCCATTGGGTACCAAAAGGCATGGAAAAAAGGAAAGCGGCCATGAACATCCTGAACCTCGAATGGTCAGAAAAAATGAGCGTTGGCGTTGAGTCCATAGACAGTGATCATAAAAAACTTATTTTATTGATTCGTGAACTCTATTTCGCTTATCATCTGGGATTTGGGAATGATGAAATTCCTCCGGCCATGCTTAAATTTATCGACTACACCAAGTACCATTTTGACAGTGAAGAGACCCTCATGAGAGAAAAGGCCAGCCCAATGTTGGCCTTTCACTCCGAAGAACACCGTCAACTTATTGATCGAGTTTTGGCCATTTCCCAGGAAAAGGTGTCGGGGTTAAGCGATGAAGTTTTTCAATTTCTGTGGGATTGGCTGATCCACCATGTCCTGCAAACGGACATGGCCACCTTCGCGCCTTCTGCAGGTAAGACAATCATGCCCAGGTAAAGTGGACAGGCACCCACGCTAACGACTAAACAAAACGGACGTTTAGTCGTTTCACTCTCGACACTGGTTGAACCGTATCATGGTGGAGAGAGGCGGCTCCCGATATCATCGATAGGGTGCAAAACTCCTCATGTCCGTCCCCAGGATATGGTTGGTTAGCCAATCTCGCAAAAACAACAGGACATCATCGCTCAATGCCGATACGCCCTGTTGCGCGATGGCCAGCACCTGCTCAGTCAGTTGACGGTGCTCTTCGGCGTGAGC
>CAIWLA010000633.1 GCA_903913345.1 uncultured Magnetococcales bacterium
GTGGAGCGGGAAAAAGCGGAAAAAGAGCGACAAAAAGAGGCGATGAAGGCGGCATCGTCCGCACGGAAAAAATTGGCGGAAACGGGAACGGGTCCGTCGTCTGCGGGTGTTTCACAGGGAGGCTTGCCCACATCATGAGTCAAACCCATTTGCTCCTTGGTTCTTCTCCCCATGTCCATGGGGGCGGTTCCGTTGCCCAGGTCATGCGGTCGGTGATTTGGGCGCTGATGCCCGCGACGGCGGTGGCCATCCTGATCTTCGGATGGCCAGCGTTGCTGGTGATTGTGATCACGGTGGCCACGTGCATGGTGACGGAGTATCTGTTTCTCCAGTTGCGCAAGCGGCCATCCACGCTGGGGGATGGTTCGGCCATTCTGACCGGTCTGCTGCTGGCCTTGACCCTGCCGTCACATGCCCCCTGGTGGATCTGCGTCACGGGCGGTTTTTTTGCCATCCTGATCGCCAAACAGGTCTACGGCGGCTTGGGATACAACCTGTTCAACCCGGCCCTGATCGCCCGTGTTTTTCTGTTGATCTCGTTTCCGGTCCAGATGACCGCCTGGCCCGTCGTCAATCCCCTGTTTGGTGAACATGCCTATTCGCTGGCGGATTCCGTCGCCATCGTCATGACCGGCCATCAGGGCACCCCGGAGCTGGTCGATGCCCTCTCCACCGCCACACCGCTGGGGCAATACCGCACCGAAACCGGTCTGGGCAAGACGGTGCAAGAGGCGTTGGGTGGCAGTTTTGCCTTTGATGCGGTCAAGGCGGGTCTGGGTTGGATGAGCGGCTCCCTGGGTGAGACCTCGGCCCTGTTGCTGTTGCTGGGCGGCCTCTATCTGATTCGCAAAAAGGTCATCACCTGGCATATCCCGGTCACCATGTTGCTGGGTTGCCTGTTGCCGGCCACCTTTTTCTGGATCCATGACCCCTCCCACTATCCCGATCCCATTTTCCATCTGGTCACCGGGGGGCTGGTCATCGGGGCGTTTTTCATGGCCACGGATATGGTCACTTCGCCCGTATCGATCAAGGGGCAGGTCATTTTTGGTCTGGGTTGTGGTCTGTTGACCTACCTGATTCGTACCTGGAGCGGCTACCCGGAAGGGGTCTCTTTTGCCGTGGTCATCATGAATGCCACTGTACCGCTGATTGACCAGTACACTCGGCCAACGGCCTATGGACAAGTAAAGTGACTTTGGCGACCAGAGGATAGAGGAGTCCTGACATGCCGCATTATTTGAAAATGGGGGTCATCCTGATGGTGGTTGGCATGGTGGCCACGACCATCCTCGCCGTGACCGAGTCGGCAACCCGAACGCCCATCGCCGAGGCAAAACGGCAAGAAATGTTGACCATGCTGAAAAATGTCCTGCCGGAAGGATTTGACAATCAACCGGATGTCGATACTGTCACCCTGGCCGACAAACGTCTGAACCGGTTGGGCAAGCCTGTCATTTTTTATCGTGGCCGCAAGGGCAGCACCAATCTGGGCGCCGCCTTTGTGGTGACCGCGCCCGACGGGTATGCCGGCGACATTGAAATCATGATGTCCGTGGCGCCGAATGGCACCATCCACCTCGTGCAGATTGCCTCCCAGTCCGAGACGCCGGGCCTGGGGGACAAGATTGTCAAGACCGATTGGCTCAAGGCATTCCCGGACAAGAATCAGGACAACGTCAAGTGGCGGGTCAAAAAAGACGGGGGCGACTTTGACCAGTTTTCCGGTGCCACCATCACCCCACGGGCCGTCGTCGGCGCCGTGAAGCGGGGTTTGGATTTTTTTGTTGAAAAGAAAGAGGCCATCTTTCAACCCGTCACGACGGAGAAAAAGCCATGAGCGAGACCAACACTCAAAAAATCATCACCGATGGGCTGTGGACCAACAACAATGTCTTTGTGCAAATGTTGGGCATGTGTCCCAC
>CAIWLA010000634.1 GCA_903913345.1 uncultured Magnetococcales bacterium
GCATCTCCACGAGAGAGCGCATCCTAACAGATGGAACCACGCGCTGTAAAAGGGGAAAAACATGTCTGCCTGGAGGAGGGAACCGATGTGCGGTCGGTTTGAGCTTTGGAGGTTTAGTTTCCTGGAACCGTTTCGCCAAAGATCCTCATGATGGCAGGCATGTCAGAAGTCAGGAGCCCAGCCATTGCGTCAACCATGGTGCCGATGCTCCAGCAAGATCTGCTCGGATGAACTTTTGACAGCAGAAGGCATAGAGCAGCTCCCGTTAATCTGGCTTGTTATTTGCTTTAACATTCAAAATCCGGGTAGTTTCGGTCTGCGTTTTCTAAAAAACACCAATCAAACATGGTATTAATGAGGATGAGCATGAATTTTTCCGAACATCAATATGTGTCAACAGGCGTACCGGAAATCGGTTTGTGGGCATCGGTGATACAGCAGGCCATCGCTGACCTTTCAAACCCTCGGTACTGTCGTGAGGCAGAGTCTTGGCTGGACAGCGAAGTATTTGAGGCAGGGTCTTTTTTGTTCATTTGTGAGGATCTTGGACTCAATCCGGACAGAGTACGAGCCATGGCTAGGCAATCAAGAAAAATGGCGGCCTGAGTCATCGTATTGTGTCACTTGAAGTGTTTGGAGTAGCGCATGAAGGCTTTGTTAACACCGGCTTATAAGATGATTGATTTTCCAAAACAAATGGGATCTGCCCAATCTGTCGTTCTGACAAACAATACCCTTGCAGCCTATTCGGGAGATCTCCGTCGATATTTTGACTGGGGGGGATCGATCCCATCTGCCTCCAAGACTGTCGCCGACTATTTGATGGCCCACTCCGAGACACACAAGTATGCCACCCTGGTGCGCTGGAAGGTTTCCATCGGGAAGGCGCACACCAATCAAGGGCTGGAGGATCCATCCAAGTCTGCTGCCGTACATGCCACGCTCGTGGGCATCCGTAGCAGCCACGGCAAGGAACAGCGCAAGGTGGCCCCATTACTCAAAGAGCAGGTACTGGCCATTGTGGCCACCTTGGGCGATTGCATCAGAGAAAAAAGGGACAAGGCACTGATTCTGTCTGGATTTGCAGCGGGATTGCGTCGCTCGGAAATGACGGAATTGGCTGTTGCCGATCTGCACGCCATCCAAGAAGGCATTGAACTCCGTCTCCAGGAAGGCAGCGTGGTGTTGCGCCGTGCCAGCGGTTCCATCTGTCCAGTTCGTGCAATGAGAGAGTGGCTGACTGCTGCCAAACTCAAGGAAGGACCCGTTTTTCAGGGGATCAACCGGCATGGACAGCAATCTGGATCCCCACTGACCGGCCATGGAATTGCTCTCATCGTCAAAGAACGTGTGCAGGCAATTGGCCTGGATCCAGCTGAGTATAGTGGCCTGAGTCTGCGAGCTGGACTGGTGGCCAGTGCCGTGGCCGCCGGGATACCTGTCCGCACGGTCAACACGGTAAAAGGGCCTGGTATTTTTTAAACCGTGCCTATCCGCCGTTATTCCCCAGTCGCTTTCTGCTTCATCAACTCGAGCTGACGTTGTGCAGTGGGATCCCCCTGGGCAGAAGCCCGGTGCAACCATTTTTCCCCCAGCGCAACGTCCTGTCGTACACCATCGCCAGCCAGGTAAAACAGGCCAACGATAGTTTGCGCCTTGGCCTCACCATGCTCGGCAGCCATGAGATACCATAGCACGGCCTTGGCGTTACTCTTTGGAACATTCTTGCCCTCGTAAAACATCTCTCCCAAAGTCATCTGCGCGGCTGTATCTCCCAACGATGCGGAGGCACGGATTGCAGCGATATCCTCAGGTTCTACGATGTCATCAGCATGGACGGAGACAACACCCGCCAACAGGACGATGGCCAGTCCCGCATGTTTCACTGGTTTACCACGTTCCATTTTCACAATATTTCATCAGCCTGGGCAATCCGTTCGCCTGTTTTTGTTGCGAGATCATCATTTCCCGACAGACCGCCGAAGCGTTTCAATCTGGAACCGTGTATCGTGGGCACTCAACAAGGCGGCCTTGCGGAACCAATAGGCTGCCATCCTATCGTCTTGCTGGACACCTTCCCCCAGTGCCAACATCAGAGCGATAAGGGTTTGCGCGCCTGCATCACCCCTCTCGGCGGCCATCAGGTACCACTTTGCAGCCTCTGAGTTGCTTTGCGGGACGCCATGGCCTTCATGGTACATCCCACCCATTTCCAACTGTGCTTTTACGTCACCGAGTTCAGCAGCTTGGCGGAGAGCGTCAATGTCCTGCAGGTCAGGGCGTCCCAGCACGGAGGAGGGGGCCAATGCGGCGATAACGGCCAACGTGAGCGCAAATTTTCTCATCCCGATGAATCCTGACGGCGACGTAAATCTGAGTGTGGGATCTTCCCCGCAGCGACAGATGATGTCAAGCTGGTTTGTGATAACAGCTTCAAATTTGTGCTACCGTCCGTGGTCAGCCAAGTCGCATCAGAGGTCGGCCAAGTGCCATCCCCGTCCCCACCGGAGACCGCACAGGCTCGCCACTTTCTCCATTTCCAGCATTTCCAGGCCAACAGCTCAATATTCCACCAATAACCGGAGGTCGGCAGTTCGACGAAGGGTACGACCGCTTCAGCCTGGAACCGAGCCGGGGTCGAACTCGACCGTTTTGAGCGTGTCGCGTAAGTCATTGATTTATTATGGCGAGGTCGGGCAAAATCGGGCGTGAGGTCGGATTGGCAAAAGTCCTCGGCCACAGATACAGAGAGAGGGTTTTGGCCAGATTTTGGCCTGGAGGAGGGGGTTTCGGTCTTCGCTGTGGGTGGTTTCCGTTTTTGGTGGTTTCCGTAACTATTGAAATTATTGGGGAATTTTGCATGAAAAAAGGCCACCAGGGTAGGCGGCCTTCAGACAGATAACAACTTGGAATTTTAAATTGGTGGAGGAAACAATACGCTCAACGGAAAATTCTCCACCACTTTGCTGCGGTGCAGCAAGAGAAGGGTTTGGCGGCATCTTGGTTGACCAAACGATGCATAATTTTGCATCTTACGGACATTAAATGGTTTTTTCAGCATAGATAAACTTTTCACCGGCGTCCGATGAGGTGGCTGTGGACGCTGGTTCAACTCCCGTCTCGTTACC
>CAIWLA010000635.1 GCA_903913345.1 uncultured Magnetococcales bacterium
GGATTGGCTTCTATCCGGCTCCGTTCCTGAACATGCTGCACGCTTCGGTGGAGCAATTGTTGATTCAGGCGAATACCATCAAGGCCGGTTCCGCTGCGGTGGCCCTATTTTAAATGCACACAACCAACGGGTCCATGGGGGCATCTCCCCCACCATTTTGACCGTAACGAGATCAGCAGTGGAGCACTCAAGGAAATGGAACTACCGGATATGAACTTGGTCTTACTCTCGCCAGAGATTTTGCTCGCCCTCCTGGCCATGATGCTGTTGCTGATGAGTGCCTGGTTGGGAAAAGAGGCGCGTGGGTTTATCGGCACGTTGGCCATCGGCGGTATTCTGTTGGCAGGTGTCGTGATTGCCGGTCTCTCCAGTGCCCCTTCGTCGGTCACCCTGGGTGGCCATTTCATAGACGACAATCTGGCCCGCTTCATGAAGCTGTTGCTGCTGGTGGCGACGGCCTTTCCATTGCTGATGGCACGGGATTATCTGACCCAGCACGGTTTGGACAGTGGTGAATATTTTGTCCTGTCGCTCTTTTCCCTGGTTGGTGCCATGACCATGGTTTCGGCGGGCAGTTTCATGGTGATCTATCTGGGGTTGGAGTTGATGTCCCTCTCCATTTATGTCCTGGCCGCCTATCAACGGGACGATGTGCGTTCCTCCGAGGCGGGTTTGAAATATTTCATTCTCGGTTCTTTGGCCTCCGGGATTTTGTTGTACGGTATCAGTATGGTCTATGGAGCCACCGGAACGGTCCTCTTGAGCGGGGTGGCGGGTGCCTTGAAAGCGGCCCACTCTGTCGATCCGTTGGTCATCCTGGGTGCGGTGTTGATCGTGATTGGCATCAGTTTCAAGGTGGCGGCCGCACCGTTTCACATGTGGGCACCGGATGTCTATGAAGGGGCACCGACCTCGGTGACGGCCTTCATTGCCGTCATGCCAAAAGTGGCTGCTTTTGCTGTTTTTTTCCGGGTCTTGCTGGAGGCGTTTATCACCTTGCAGGCCCATTGGGTGCCCATGTTGCAGGGGATGGCGATTGCCTCGTTGGCGGTCGGGGCCTTTGGTGCCATTGCCCAGACCAACATCAAGCGGTTGCTGGCCTACTCTTCCATCGGTCATGTCGGGTTTTTGTTGATTGGACTCAGTACGGGCAATCCGTTGGGCCATCAGAGTGTGCTGTTCTATCTGTTCGTCTATATTTTCATGTCATTGGGGGCCTTTTGTCTGGTGCTGGTGCTCAACAAGGGCGGTGTCGGGGATGAGATCCGGGATTACAGCGGGTTGGCCAAAAAGCGGCCTCTGCTCGCCTTCCTATTGTCCATGTTTATGCTTTCCATGGCGGGCATTCCGCCGTTGGCCGGGTTTATTGCCAAGTTGTATGTCCTGATGGCGGCGGTCCATGCGGGGTTGATCGGTCTGGCGGTGGCCAGCGTGTTGTTTTCCGCCGTTGGGGCCTTCTACTATCTGCGTATCGTCAAAATTGTCTACTTTGATCCATCGGATGAGCCTTTTGCCGTGAAGGTCGGTCTCTCCCATCAGGTTGTCCTGGCCATCAGTGCCCTGGTGGTGTTGGTGGGCGGTATCTTTCCCGGTCGGTTCTTGGCCTGGACGCAGGCGACCATACAGTCATTCCTGTAAGGCGGCTTGTGTTCCTATGGGGTGTTGAGGATGGTTTCCATCCTCTGACCCCGAAGGATTGGGCTGGGGGTATCCCCGGCCCCTTTTTTTTTATTGCGGGTCCAGGGGGATCATCCCCCTTGCAAGTGTCGGTTTTTTCCTATCCTGTCAATATTATTAACTATTCCACGCGCATGGTATA
>CAIWLA010000636.1 GCA_903913345.1 uncultured Magnetococcales bacterium
CTGGTGGGGTTTGGGGCGAAGCCCCATTCTGTTGCAGTTCCGTTCAACAGGTAAAACACTCATGCCGCACCCACCGACTGCCATCCAGACCGCTCAGGCCCCCCAGGCGATTGGCCCCTACAGTCAGGGGATGTGGTCCGGGCCGTGGCTCTTTTTATCCGCTCAAATTCCGCTGGATCCAAAAAGCGGGGAGTTGTGTACAGGGGATGTGGCCGCGCAAACGGTCCAGGTCATGGACAATCTGGGTGCGGTATTGGGTGCGACGGGGATCGGTTTTCCGCAGGTGGTCAAGACCACCCTCTATCTGGTGGATATGGCCGATTTTGCAGTGGTCAATACGGTTTATGCCCGTTACCTGCAGCCACCCTACCCGGCCCGTTCCACGGTCGGCGTGGCGGCCCTGCCCAGGGGGGCCAGGGTGGCCATCGATGCCGTGGCCTGGGTTCCAGAGTGATCGCCATGCCCCTCCAGGGCTGAAGAGAAGGAAGGGCTTCTGGATGGGAGATCAGGAAGGCACCGCCTGGTTGCTCGTTGAATAGGTAAACTTGATCACCTCTGCCAGTCTGGGCGGGGGTGCATTGGTCGTCAACAGTCCAGACAGTTTGCCATTCAACCCTTCGACAATCTCCTCGCTCTCATCCACCACCATGTCGGCGGCGATCCATTCCGGTTCATCGGATGGAACCCCCCGATAATGGATGGTTTTGACATCCAGGGATTCCCGTTCCAGGATGCCCAGTGCCAACCGTTGCAACCGTTCGACATGATCGTCGGAGATGCCAAATTTTTCCAACAGGGCCGCGCTCTTGGCAATGGATTCCGTCTCCTCGAACGGTCGGTCGGGGTTGAGTGTGCTCCATCGTTGAATCCAGCGCACCCCCTCCTGGATCCGTCCAGTGGCCAGCGAGGTGACGATCAGCTCGGCCAGGACATCCAGATCTTCTCCATCCTGGGCAAAGATGGCCTCGTATTGTCCGCGGGCTTCGGAAAAATAGCCCAGACGAACCAGACAGACGCCGTAGCCACGTCGAACCTCCGTATCATAACCGCTGTGCCGCAATGCATTGGCGAAACAGGAGCGGGTCTCCGCCGCACGACCCCGCAACGTGGCCAGCAATCCCAGCAAATAGTAGGCGCGCACGGGTTCCGTGCGACAGAAGGCTCGTGTCGCCTTTTCCAGTCGTCGCAGCTCGAACTCCAGCATCTCCACCTCGACCGACGCCACCCACATATCTTGCAAGCGCGCCAGTATGCCATCCAATATGGTACTGCCTTGTACGGTCATGGTTCCACCTTCCATTCGGTTCCACACCTTAGAGAAAAAACACCCTGTTCAACTTATCGGAGAATTTCGTCCGACCTTAAGAAAAAAATGGGGGTTGGTCCAAAAAAAGGTGATGTCCGCAGACAGGGGGTTGCCGGTGTCATCGTGCCGTACCGGCGAAAGGGGGGTATCAGTCCTGCAAACGTTGGGATTCTTTATGCAATTTCAGCAGGTGGGAGGCCAGTTCATGGACATTGGTCATGGGCAGTACGGTCGATACGGTCCCCTGCTGACGGGACAATTGTTGACCCCTGGCGATGGCCTGCACCAGGCCATGACCCACCGTGGCAAACCATTCCATTGGACTGCACCAGGCCGTTGCCGGGAGGTATCTTTCCAGTTGATCATCCACCCAGGCGGACAATTGGTCATAATGGGTCCATGTTTCCGGGGGGAGTTCCCTCCAATGGAGCAGCAACCACAGATTGAAAGAGGGAATCGAGGCAATTTTCTGGAAGCGTATCGGATGGTTCGTGGGACCAACGGGGGAACAGGCGACGAGCCGATGCCAATCCTCTTTTGGTGTGTCATGACAGACCACGACATAAACGCGACGAAAAGGACCGAGTGTCGCCCAGGCGTGGTGACCGTTTTCCAGGATGGAGAGGGGATCCTCTGCCGTGCTGAGAGAGAGGGTTACCCGGTTTTCAAGCTGCAAATGGTGCAACAAACCGGTCAGATAAAGGCCGGCTCTTTGACCACACGCGATCAGGAGACCGCCCCGTTTACTGCGTGAGGGGGAGCGGCGTTCCAGAGAGGTGCCAGGACGTTCCTTCCCGCTGCGTTCATTCAGACCGTCCCGATCCATCCCATGCGGAGGGGACGACACGATGAGGGGACGATCGGTCGCCATTATCCCCAGCCCTTGAACTTTTTCAAAGCGGGTACGGCACCAAAATGGCCATCCAGGTATCGACGTTGCAGGGGTTCCCCCCGTTCAATGTCAAAATCGGAGATGGGGTACAACTCGCTGCACCGATCGGCACTCTTTTCCACCATCCAGAACTGATCCCGGCGCAGATGGGTGTTGTCCAGCAAGGCGGTATCATGGGTGGTACTGATCAGTTGGGCCTGTGCCTTGTTGACATCTGGATCGTGAAACATGCCATAGAGAAAGCGGACCAGATGGTGATGCAGACTGGTATCCATCTCATCCATGAACAACACCCGCCCCTCCTTTAAAATATTGATCCAGGGCCAGGCAATGGAAAACAATTTTTGTGTGCCCCGGGATTCCGACTCCCAAGGCAACTGCACGGCCATGCCCGTATCGGAGGTGGAGCGTTCCAGCGAAATATCGATCACCTCCTGCCCGGACATCTCCAGTTGCAGGGCATTGCGCACCCCTTCCGGCAGATCATCCATCCCCAAATCGCCAATTTTTCGGGTCTCCACGTGGATCCCCTCAATATCCATGTCGGCCTGATTGAGAAATTTGAGCACCTGCAACCGCCCGGCCGCACTCTGGCACAGGGAGGCGGAAAGCTCCCGTCCGATCTCGGCATGGGGACGGAAAACCCGCAATTTTTTGTCAAACCAGTCAAAGACCGGACGCAACGGGGCACTGTTCAGTTGAACGGCGGTGGAGAGAAAGAGGGCGTTGCTGCGGGTGGCATCCCGCCAGACTTCCCGATTGCCGGGCAAAAACTTTTTGTTCAGATTCCAGGTCTCCTGACCGGTCTCGGCGTCAAAGTACCGTTCAAACCAACGCTGCGGGCGACCATGGGGATAGGCCAACAGCCATTCGTGAAGAACCCGTTCCCGATTGGCGGCAAAGCCGTATTGATAACGGACCCCGCCTTCCACGAAAATCATTTCAAAGGTGCTCGGTTCGGAGACATGGCGGCTGTTGAGCAAAAAAGGCCGGACATCGATGGGATCCCCGGCTTGCCCCTTGGCGGAATTGAGCACAAAATCCCACATGAACATGGCCCCGCGGACAATGTTGCTTTTGCCCGCCGCATTGGGGCCATAGATCACAGCCGACCGGAGCAGGCGCGGCAGGCGCGACTGGTCGGCGGCAAAGGTATTGTCCGGCAACTCCCGATAGAGGCCGCTGGCGGCCATGCTCAGGGTTTGTCGTTCGCAAAAAGAGAGAGAGTGTCCGATACTGAATTCAATGAGCATATGGCCCCTCCTAGAGTGGCACCGCAC
>CAIWLA010000637.1 GCA_903913345.1 uncultured Magnetococcales bacterium
CCATCAGGACCCAGACCACCGTCACCCGTTATGAAACGGATGGTCGTCGCATCGGTGGTTCCGCCGAAAGTACCGACCGAGAACGCACCACCCGCACCACCCTGACCAGCACTCGAACCCGCCGCACCGGCACCGCCCTGCACGGTCAGGTTCGTCAAGAACGTGTTGCCAACAAGGTTGGCCAAGGTTAACGCACCGCCATTCGTGTTGGTGACCGCATCACCCCCACTCATGACCAGATTGCCACCCCGCGTGGAAGTGTTACCGCCATTGACATCCCCATTGACCTGGAACAACGGCAGCACATCCCCATAAGGCTTGGCCGTCACCGTATCACCCGGTGCAATGGTGAGTGATGAACCAAAGGTCTTGCTCGTTGTGTAGAGACTGTCATGGTGTAGCGTTGACGGATCCCAGGCTGAACTGACCACAGGCGCAGTCCCGTCATTGACTGTGAGAAGGGAGAAGCCACCCGCACCGCTGGCGACATTAAGGGTACCCGCGAAGGCTGAACTGTCGCCCGTCAAGGTCAATATTCCAGGACCAGCCTTGGTAAAGGAGGTACCAGATGGTCCGACGATGGAGCCAAGCAAGTAACTTCCTGAGGCGTAAGTAGCGGTCAGAGTGCTACCCGCCGCCAGGTTGAGCACACCGGTACCGATCACACCACCCGTGACCACGTGCGCGCCAGAAACAAAGGTGGCGGTGGCCACCCCATACTTACCCGCAGCACCCGTACCGACGGCACCATTGGTCAGGGTGAGAATTCCCCCAATATTTTGCGCAATCGTTGCCGAAACATCACCGCCGGCACCACCAGTGCGGCCTGGACCCATCGCACCGGCATTACCGCCATTGCCTGCCCTGCCGCCCGTCAGGGTGACATTGCCACCAATCTGACCGGACAAGACAAGAGAAATACCACCACCCGCACCACCGACACCGGAAACATCATTTACTGTTACATCTGAACCCGCACCACCCTTACCACCCGCACCACCCGTCGCACTCACATTGCCAGCAAGGTCGCCGGCAATCGGTGTCGAGATATCGCCCACTGTGATGGCACCACCCGCACCACCGGTACCGCCAGCGGCTGCGCCAGCCTTGCCACCGATCGCACCAGCACCGGCTATGAGGGTGATATTACCCGTAATCGGACCGGTCGAATGCGCACCCATCGAGAACGCACCACCGGCCCCACCATAATTACCAGGGGCCGCACCACCGTCACCACCAATCCCACCATGGCCGGTTGTTACCCGGATATTGCCACCAATGGCACCATCCATATCCGTGATGCTGACCGCGCCACCCGCACCACCATAACCACCGGCGGCCGCCCCACCAATGCCACCCGCCGCACCAGTGCCCGTGACCACCGTCACATTGGAACTCACACCCCCTATGGCACCCACCGTAACCGCGCCACCCGCGCCCCCATAACCACCCACATTAACGGCACCAGAACCACCGATCGCACCCGAACCGGCGGTGATGTCCAATGTCCCGGAAATACCAGACACCATATCCGACAGGGTCATGGCACCACCCGCACCACCCGCACCACCGGCCACCGAACCACCCGCGCCACCGATGGCACCCGCACCCGTGGTGAGAACAACGGCACCCGTCACCAACCCTTGGAAGGTACTGGCCGAAATGGCACCACCGGCACCTCCTACGACGGAAACGCTATCGGGGCCTATACCACCGTCACCCGTTATTAAATGGATGATTGTCGCATCGGTGGTTCCACCGAAGGTACCGACCGAGAACGCACCACCCGCACCACCCAGACCAGCACTCGAACCCGCCGCACCGACACCGCCCTGTATGGTAAAATTCGTCAACAAAAGGTTGCCAGAGATGTTGGCCAGGTCAAACGCCGTGCCAGCCGTAATGGTGGCAGCGTCACTGCCTCCAACGATCATGGCACCACCCCGAATCAAGGTGGAACCACCGTTGACATTCACGTAATCAAGCGATGTCTCCGTCGTCGTAGGGCTCAAGGTTCGCGTGAGACCGGGGGCAAAAATCTGCGTGGCACCCGAACCGATGGTCAGATCCGACGTTGCTGCATTCCCGGAGATCATCATTTCCCCTGCTACCAGCAAAATGGGAAATAAGGCTTTTTTAAACGGGAAGCGACTTTTGGTCAAACCTCCAGTAGCGGACAATCCCAAAATACGTGTAGATTTCATAAAAACATCTCCTGAGAAAAAAGTTTAGTTTTTTTAAAACAAATAAAAACCCATTCGGACATCTTCCAGATTTTGAAATATGCTATGAATATCGTTTCGATCCTTCTGCTGGGGAGGTAATCCCCAAACACAAACGAAACAAAAATTTCACTTGGAAAGCAGAATAACGGAACTCGGCTACAATGAACATCGAGTGAATACTCGACAAAGCATCTTTTTCAGGTAATCCCCAAACACAAACGAAACAAAAATTTCACTTGGAAGGCAGAATAACGGAACTCGGCTACAATGAATATCGAGTGAACACTCGACAAAGCGTCTTTTTTTTGTGTACGCCGACCATCCCGATTTCAGGCCGCAACTGTTTAGGAATACATGGCTTTCGTCATCCTGGGATATTGCGGTATGGATAAGCGCAGCCTATCCATACCGCAGACTCCTGATCACGAAGCCGTTAAACGAGTAACCAGTCTACTGCAAGCTCAACAACCCCTGCAGATTGGTCTGGGAAAGAAGATGGCAGTGAATCCAACCCAGATGGCCGGAACGGAACAACTCCAGGATGACGCTATCCTCCAGTCGGTTCAATTTGGCCTCATCCACCATCAGCAGTCCTTGCACGGCGTACTGACTGCCATCGTTCAGGGTAATATTGGCCACCTGTTCCACCAAAAGCCCCAGTGCCTGCAACCGGGCACAGAAGGCCATGGTGAGCTTCTGGGCGACCATGGAATCGCGCAAGAGGTTAAAAACCCGGTCCAGATAGGGAGAATTGTTGCCATTCTCATCAAAAATCCGCTCCCCGTCCTCGTCCTGGACAAAACCATCCTGGTCGATCCACACCTGGGCCTCGTTGGTTGCTGCATCGCCTTCCGCGAGGATGAACGGATAGCGGCGCACATAGGCCGGAACATACGGGACCAACCATTTCCCCTGCTTGTCCAGATAAAGATTTTCTCCGTCCCGATACCCCAGCAAAAACAATGGCACGACCGCTCCCGCTGCATCGCGCGCAAAAACGATGGGATAATGGATACATCCCTCGGCAAACTCAGGCCCCACTGCCGGTACCTGGTGGGTAGCCGCAGCGAAGGCCAAGCCATTCATCCATGTTCTGATCCCCACCGTGGCAAAGGCTTCTTTATTCAGGGGAATCGGATTTTTGTACAAGACTGGAAATGTCATTTGTGTGTCCTCTAAAGAATGGAAATGGGGGCATATCTCGCATCAATGTGTGGGTCTTGATCATCGTTTCGACCACGAACCCTCCTGAATGCCCGCCTTCGCGGGCATGACGGGAACAGGTATAACACGAAAGTACCGAACAAGAACGCCAAAAAGATCCACTGGCCATGGCGAATTGCGGCTTTTTCTTGCAATGAGGGCATTGCTTGTATTCAAGAAAAGCAATTGATGTGCCAATCCCCAGAAAGGTTGCCTGCCAGGTAGCGGAGTCGGACTGTGTCATGGCCAGAAAGTGGATCAAATGATCAGTTTGTTTGAAAAAAATAGATCAAAACAGTGCAATCCCATTCAAAATCCGGGCGTGTCATGCCCGGCGGATCAAAGACGCCATTTCCTCAAAGACATCTTTGAATGCTGTTACCCTGCCACACGTTTGAGACGCTGGCTGAATTCAGCGCAATCCATTGATAATAATGCGTTCATTTTGCGTTTCCGCCTGAAATTTTTCAATAAAGCAGTATAATAATTTAAATCGATATCAATAAGTTATCAAACTTTTTCCAGGAAATCCTGGTTTGACACATGCACAGAATGAAACAAAAACATTCAAATTTGACTTTGAAACATGCCCGGAACGGTCCGATCGACATTTTTTGAACCGCACCAGGCGTGTTGAATGTGTTGTTTTACTATTTCTTTATTCGAATAAAGGTGTCCGACACCTTTAAAAGTTTTGCAGACATGGATCACCCGGATCGACTGTGTCAAACGCCTCCTCTGCCGGACAGGCGTTGATGAATCTGCCCCTTGTTTGCCCAGATTATACCCCGTCTGGTCGGCGAGAACCGATGGTTTGCACCCTGTTGTTGCATTCTTTTATCATGGGCAGGCAGGGCATTGAAACCAGACCATTCGAATTTTAAGGGGATATTGTTTTCTGGATAAATTGTTGGAATGGAAAATGCGTACCTTCTGAATTGTATCATTGCCATCAAGGAATCAAAGAATGAACCATCAAGCCCCACAAATCAATAGAGCCGATTGAGGTTGCCCGATCGGCCTGGGGGCAGACAACGAATTCAATGGAGTTTTTCCCGAAACGTCGGCTGGGAGGATGATCATGTTGGATGTTTTCGCGGATACGGTAAGGCGTGTCGATTTTGCGGGAGGGTTGGTGCGCCTGGAGCTGGTCTCGGCCCATCCTCCGGAAAAGCCCGGCGAGGGCCAGATCAATCTGCAACAGAGCGGTCGCCTGATCATGCCCCTGGATGGGTTTCTTTCCACCTTTCAGGCCATGCAAAATTTGATTGACCAATTGGTGAAGAGCGGGATTGTGCAGAATCGTCGGGAGGAAGGTGCAGCGGCCAATCCCCCACCGGCATGAAACGGAGTCGGTGGTTTTTACTGTTCATGGTGCTCTGGATGGGTCCAACCGATGGGATGAGTCAAGCCATGTTGCCCAGTCCGTTCTATGGAGGGGTCTCCCGCCTGGGGGTGCTGTGCCGAGTGCAGGACTCCTCCACGGAGCCTGAAGGCATGGGCATACCCGATCACGCCACCGCCGAGGTGGTCGGCCTGGCCATGGTTGCGCTGCTTTCCACCACCCTTTTGTCGTCCCGGATTGTGGTGGAGCGGTTACCAGAAAACAGCGATGCCTTGGCAGACCCCAAAACTCTGGTGATTGTACTGCATGGTCGAATCGTTGCCATGCACTCTCTGACGGGATTGGGAGCGGGACGGTGGCTGCTCTTGTCCATGGCCATGTATCGCCACCAGGCCAGCGATGGGGACCGTTCCCTCTTTCCGGCGGCACCGGTGGCCATTCCACTGGAGTCTTGGGCAGATGAGGGGGGATCGGACGGGGGTGGGTCTGGCCATC
The DNA here is from genome assembly GCA_903913345.1 of uncultured Magnetococcales bacterium. GTDB lineage: Bacteria > Pseudomonadota > Magnetococcia > Magnetococcales > Magnetaquicoccaceae > Magnetaquicoccus. The sequence goes on from CAIWLA010000637.1 coordinate 5,269, forward strand.
CCGCCCGCCAGGCATTGCAGAAGGCTCTGACCCGTATGGTAACGGCTTCGGGCATCCACACGGTTTCACCGTTCTGATGGCAGGCGGCTTGCCTGATCATATACCGTTCATCGCCGTTATGGATCAGAACGGCCAAAATCAGGAGAATCTCCATGACAACCATCACCCAGAGTATGCCAACCACCAGCGATGGGGCCTGGTGGGCAGACCTGCCTGATGCCACGCCTCAGCAATACATAAGCCAACTGGATAGCGGGAGACTTTGGACCGCCCGTGCGGGCATAACCACCCTGACCTACCATATCATGGACCAGGCCCCTGGCAGTGGGGATCCAACCGAGGCAGTGGGATTCGCGGCCTTCAACGATGCGCAGCGGGCGGCCGTCGCGCCAGCCATGCAAGCCTGGTCTGACGTAGCCAATGTACAGTTTGTCGAGACATCCGGTTTGGCCAATATCAATCTGGGGGCCTCTTCCACCACCAATGGTGGGGGCACCTATACCCGCACATGGATGTCCGGCAGCAACGCCATGGCCCGTGCCGATCTCTGGCTCAGCACCTCTTGGCTCTCCAATCAGATGATGGATGCGGGGCAATATGGTTTGACCACCCTGATCCATGAATTGGGCCATGCCTTGGGGCTTGACCATTCGGGCAACTATGATGCGACTGCTGGGCAATCCATCGAAGCAGGACGTCTGTTTGGCAACGATGATGAGCAACATTCGATCATGTCCTATTTTCAGAGTCCCGCCTATCAAGGTCAACAGCTCTATCCGTCGTCACCCATGGCGATGGACATTGCGGCGATCCAGTTCATGTACGGTGCCAACATGACCACCCGTACCGGCAACGATACCTACAGTTGGCCGGACAAGGCCGGTTTTATCTCGGCGATCTGGGATGCGGGCGGCACGGATACCATCGATGCCGGCAATCAGACCTTCCGCACCCGCATCGATCTCAATCCCGGTGCCTTCAGTTCCATCGGCAGCAAGCCCGATGGCACCCCGGCCCTCAACAATTTGGCCATCGCCTATGGCGTCACCATTGAAAATGCCATCGGTGGTCATGGCGACAACACCCTGTTGGGCAACAGTGCGGCGAATGTGCTGACGGGCGGAGCGGGCAACAATCTCTTCGACGGTCGGGGCGGTAATAATACCTTGATCGGTGGGGCGGGAAACAACACCTATGTGTTCGAGGGGGATTGGGGACAGGATACGGTGATCGATGCCAGTGGCCACAATGCGCTGACCTTCCAGGATATCGGTCGCAGACAACTGCAATTTTCTCAATCCGGCAACAATCTGATCATCCAGAATAGCGGTTCGAGCAAACAGGTAACAGTCAATGATTATTATGCCACGGGCAGATCCAGCTCCTACACGATGGCGGACAGTGCGGGCACCTTTACCTTTTCCCTCGCCGCCGCAGCCAATAGTACGGTGGCGGGGGCACTCAACCTGACTGCCGTGGGTGCCATACCGGTCGTGACCAGCAGCCCGTTGGGGGGTGGCCTGTTGACCCGCACCGACTTGCCCGGCAGCCACTATAATCTGACCCTCACCGCCCTGGCCAGTCATCTCCCCATGGCGGGAACAGACAATCCGGGTACCGCAAGCCCGGCACCGGTCACAGCCAGAGATGCGGGTGAAAACAATCCTTTCAAACATTATACATTGACGGGGACTGCCGGCCCAATGGTCACCGCCCACGCGAATGGCATGACCGCCAACACCGATCTGTACCTCCACAACAGCGGCCATCCCATGGCCCTGTCGGCCCATACGGGCGGAAATCCTGAGCCGATGCCACCCCATTTGGCCCCTGGCCGTTGTCATGTGGGAAGCGAAAGCCATTCAGGCCAGACCAATTATTCTTTGAATCTCTCCCCCGACAGCAACCGTTACCCGGCCTCCGCATTGGGCGACTGCCACACACCATTGCCATCCCTGGCCTATCACGACAGTACCGGTCTGGGGTTCCCCTCGTTGACCATGGTGGCGGATTCCAACATGCCCGGTTTGAAACAACGGGGAATGCTGGTCGGCAAGAGTTGACAGGATGGTCAAGTGTTTTCCTTGAGGTAGACCATGGAAAGATCCGTCAAGACTGTTTTTGCCCATACCATTGGCCGGGCCGACTTTATCGGCGGGATGGTGCGTTGTGAATTGAATATCCTGATTCCCGGTGACGATGCGTCGGATCGGCCACAGTCGGTGGTGACCCATGCCCTGGTCATGCCGACAGATGGCTTTTTGCGCGCCTTTGCCACATTGGAGGAGTTGGTACGCCAGTTGGCCGAAGCGGGGGTGATTCATCCACAGGAGGGGGGCATGGCGACCCATGCGTGGGAAAGCGAGGCACCAGCGGAAGCGGCGGAAGAGACCATGACACCACCAACCTCCCCAAATTTCAAGTAAAACATCATGGTTCCTCTCAGCACCCAACAACAGACCGCGCTGAAAACCTTGGAGATGGTGGCCCGCCACCATGAGGTGGACGTGAGCGTGGAACGCATCATCCATGATTATGCCATCGGCGCGGCCCCCATTGCCTCCCACCTGCTGTTGCGCATCGCCCATGACCTGGGCTTCAAGGCCAAAAAACTGTCCATGAGTTGGAGCGAGTTGACCCAGTTGGGCGCAGCCTATCCGGTGATTGCCCGTTTGAACAACGGAAACAGTGTGGTTTTGGCCGGTCTCCATCAGAAAGAGGGGGTTGAGGAAGCGGTCGTGGCCGACCCCTTGGCGGATCGGGCGGGATTCATCTTTGTTCGCCGCGACCATTTTGAAGCCATGTGGCAACATGAGATTATTTTAATCAAACGCCGCTACCGGTTGGACGACGAACAGCAACCCTTTGGCCTGCGCTGGTTCATGCCCGAATTCATGCGGCAAGGATCCGCCTTCACCTATGTGGCGGTGGCTGGCCTCTCCCTTCATGCCATCAGTCTGGTGACACCGCTCTTTTTTCAGATTGTCATCGACAAGGTGCTGGTGCATAACAGCGAGGAGACCCTGACCATCCTGGGGATTGGGGTCATCATCGCCCTCTTTTTTGAGTCGGTCCTGGGCTTTTTGCGCAACTATCTGTTGTTGCATACCACCAACAAAATGGACATTCGCCTTTCCTCCCGCACCTTTGCTCATCTGCTGGCACTGCCCCTGACCTTTTTCGAAAACAGTTCCGCCGGGGTGATCGTCAA
>CAIWLA010000638.1 GCA_903913345.1 uncultured Magnetococcales bacterium
CCAGCTGGCTCTGCCATCTGGAATCCCACCGGGGACCGTGACGGTCCCCGGACCCCTGAAATGGTTTTTACAACAATCATTACAACTGATTGCGCAACCGCCGCACATGGGGCAATAAGTCGCTGGCCAGGAGACCCGCCCCGCCCCCTTCGGCATCGGCGGCACGGCCATGCAACCAGACGCCGGCCCGAACGGCACTCTCCACTGGCCAACCCTGGGTCAACAGGCCCGCGATGATACCGGTCAGGAGATCCCCACTGCCCCCCGCTGCCAGGGCAGCACTGCCCGTCTCATTGATCCAGGCCCGCCCATCCGGTGCCGCGATCACCGTCCCGGCCCCCTTGAGCACCAGCCAGACCTGCCACTCCTGGGCCACCTGTCGGGCATAATTCAACCGATCCGCCTGCACCGCCGCCGCCGATACCGCACCCGACAACAAACGGGAAAACTCCCCCGGATGGGGGGTCAATATGAGCGGAGCCTGACGACTTCGGCTCAACTCGGCCATGAGATGTCCCTGTCTGGCCAGGGCATTGAGTCCATCGGCATCCAGCACGGCGGGCCGATCCCACTCCCGCAGCAGGGCCAGAATGGCCGCACACAACCAGTCATCCCCCCCCAATCCCGGTCCCACGGCCAAGGCATCCGGTTGAACGCCGCTGGCATGCAGGGCATCCATCACCGGGACCACACCGCCCTCGTCGGGCAATGGCCAGGTCATGGCCTCGGTCACTTTGGCCGCCACCCCTCCCCTGGCCCCGTGCGGTGTCGCCACCGTCACCAACCCCGGACCGGTACGCAACGCCCCCAGTGCCGTCAAGGCCGCCGCCCCCTCCTTGCCCACCGAACCCGCCCAGACCAGCAAATGGCCAAAGGTTCCCTTGTGGCCATCGGAACGCCGCCGGGGAATGGTCAGATCCCCCGGCAGATTGCGGGCAACGGCATGTTCGGGCAGGTCGATATATGTCGAGGGAATGCCTATACTGACCACCGCCATCTCACCGCACCAATCGGCCCCCGGATGGGTGCGATGACCGATTTTTTCGGCGGCAAAGGTGACGGTCCACCGTGCCCGCAAGGCCACCCCCAGTATCTGCCCATGGTCCGCCGAGACGCCGGACGGGATGTCCACGGCCATGATGGGCTTGCCCGCTCGATTGATCTTGTCAAACAGCGAGGCCGTCACCCCCTCCACCGGTCGGGTCAAACCGGTGCCAAAGACGGCATCCACCACCACGCCTGCGTGGCTCAACAGCCGGTCAAACATCTGCAAATCAGCGGCAAGACCCATCTCCCGCACCAATCCGCCACTCCCCTCGAACGCCTGAAAGTGGATCAGGGCATCCCCTTGCAGACGGTCGCAATGGCCAAACAGAAAGACCGAAACCCGTGCGCCGTCCTGCAACAGGCGGCGAGCCACCACAAATCCATCGCCCCCATTGTTGCCCGGTCCGGCCAAAACCAGAAAGGTCTGTCCGTGCCAATCGGGCAGGTGGTGTTTCAACCAATGAACGACACCGGCTCCGGCATTTTCCATCAGCACCACCCCTGGCAGACCCAACTCTTCGATGGTGCGCCGATCCGCCTCGCGCATTTGCGCGCTGTTCAATAATTTTGCCATGTGTGTGGACTCCATCGATTGGTTGGAATGGCCGATTGTCGTTTCGGCCCAGACCAGGCTCCATCATTTTTCAATCTTTTTAATCTATTGAGGGTCCAGGGGGATCATCCCCCTGGTGGGGTCAGGGGCAGAGCACCAGATGTATCATTCAAACTGCGACCGGAATTGCTCAAACGTCTCCTGCAACCGTTGCACATCCTGCCGCAGACCGATGATCTCCGCCTCCAGTTGGGTCACACGGGTCTGGAGGGAGGAGCCGCTGCCAGCCGTTGCCCCCTTCTCCTCCTCTGCCACCGCCCATTCCGCCGGGTCGGGCGGTCCCATCAAGAGGTGCATATACCGCTGCTCTTTCTTGCCGGGCTGTTTGGGCAAGAGACAGACCCATGGCGGCGAGACATCCATCAAATCATCCAGATGCTTGTCGATGGTGGACAACTCCGTAAACGGGTGCATCCGACTGGCATGGGTACGCAACTCCCCCACCGTCTGCGGTCCCCGGATGAGCAATTCACACAGAATGGCCGCCTCCTCTGGCACCAGTTTAAAGCGGTCGGTGAAAAAATGGCGGTATTTGCGTACCCGACTGCCCGGAATGTCACTGCCGATGGCCAACGTCTTGGCACACAACCCCTCCACCGCCGCCTTGACCTCGGAGGTCTCGTAAGTGACCACCGGGAAACGGTTGGATTTTTGATTGCAGGCGTTGGTCAGGGCATTCAGGGTGAGCGGATACTGCTCTGGCGTGGTCAACTCCTTTTCCATCAGGGAACCCAATACCCGTACTTCCATGGCGGACAGCTCTTTCATGATCTGGTTGCTCTCGCTGTGTGAAGGTTGATGCGTTTCCGGGACTTTGGATCATCGTTTTGTCCGGCGGGGCTTCGCCCCGAACCCCACCAGAGGGCTTGGCCCTCTGGACTCCCACCAGGGGGACGATCCCCCTGGTCCCGCAATAATAAAAAA
>CAIWLA010000639.1 GCA_903913345.1 uncultured Magnetococcales bacterium
TGAAACGATAAAAATTCTTGCGAAGATTGGGAAGTAGAACACTCTTTCTTCTGCGGTAATTGATCTGGCAGGTCAGGACTTGGATATGATATTCATGGTGGCCACAAAAGGAAACATTTTTGGAACGTAGGCAACGCGGATGGTGGCTTTTCATTTTACATTATAAGTTTCAGTTTGGAGTGACTATTATGTTTATTCACGAAAAAAGAGACTCCTAAAAAGGTTCATTTCAGTGTTTAACCTGTTGAAAGGTACACTACTTAAATCAAAATTCGCTTACCAGATTGCAGTATGCTAATCTCTTTGTGAATTTCCGTCGGAATTCTTGCAGTGAACTCATCATTCTTTCCTCCGTGGGGAAATCAAAACCATGCAGTGGCTCTGTAACGCAAAATTGCGTACCAAGTTTCTCATCATGTTAATTGTGCCAATGGCGGGGATCCTGTGGTTCGGTGGTCTCTCGGTGTGGAAAGAGCGGCAGATTTTTCAGGGCATGCAGGAGACGAAGTCTCTGGTGGAACTGGCAGTGCGCATCAGTGCCGTGGTGCATGAGACCCAGGTGGAACGGGGGCTTTCGGCGGGTTTTCTGGGAAGCAAGGGGGAAAAGTTCAATGGCGAGCTCCCACGGCAACGCTCCGACAAAACCGACAAAAGAATCAATTTGTTGCTGGATTTCTGGCAGGCGTTTAACCAGACCTCTTCTGGCAGCGATATGGTGAAAAACCTCCAGGACGCCCTCTGGGAATTGCAGGGTCTGGCATCTCATCGTCAACGGGTGGATGAGCTTTCCATTCCGATTCCCGAAGCACTTGGATACTACACCAAGACGATATCACACCTGCTTGCGACGGTGGCAAGCATGACCGGACGGATGGCGAACGCGGAGATGTCGGCCCTGTCGACCGCCTACGTCAATCTGCAGTTGGCCAAGGAACGGGCTGGATTGGAACGGGCCACGCTGACCAACGTCTTTGCCAAAAACGTCTTCGAACCCGGAATGCTGCGCCTGTTCGGACGTTTGATGGGGGAGCAAGAGGGCCATGTGAACGTTTTTCTTGCCCTCTCCATGCCTGCGCAGGCCGCTTTTTTCCAGGAGAAAATGTCGGGCGGAGCGGTGGACGAGGTGGAAAAATTGCGCCAGATCGCTTTTGAAAAGGCGGGGACCGGTGGATTCGGGGTTGACCCAGGAAAATGGTTTGTCGCCATGACCGACAAAATTAACCTGATGAAAGAGGTGGAGGAACGGATCGCATCAGATCTCTCCTTCCAGGCGGAAGTCCTGCGCACGGCGGCGATGACCGCCTTCTTCACCTATCTCGGCCTGTTGCTGGCCATCGCGCTTGTCACCGGTGCGTTGGGTCTTTTTTATGCCCGTCACATCCTCCGCCTAGTGGGCGGGGAACCCACCGAGGTGGTAAAACTCATGGAGCAGGTGGCGAAGGGGGATCTGACGGTTGCTTTCGACGACGAGGCTGGCACCCGGCAGGGCATCTATGGTGCAGCGGCCCTCATGATCGAAAATATCCGCTCCATCGTGCATCAGATTCATCTCCAGACCGATACCCTCAACGCTTGTGTCGGCGAATTACTGGAAGCCAAACATCTGTTGGACGCCGACGCCAACTCCGGCGGTCAATTGGTGCGCGAGATATCCTCTGCCAATACGGAGATGGAAGAACGGGTCGATCTCATGCGGAACAACGCCGTTCAGACAGATGCCCGGATCAACACGGTGGTGGCTGCCATCAATCAACTTTCCCACGCCATAGGGGAGATGGCGACCGTTTCCCAGCAGTCCTCGTCCACGGCGGTCAGTATGGCCGCTGCTGCGGAGGAAATGTCTGCCAATTTGTCAGGGGTCAACAACACCTTGGGGAAGGTCAGCCGCTCGGTCGTGACGGTGGCCTCTGCGGTGGAAGAGATGACTGCTTCCATAGAGGATGTGCGTCATCGTTGCGATGCGGCTAGCCAGGAGTCGAGTCAGGTATACCAGTTGGCCGACAACAGTCTGGGTGTGGTGGAAAAGCTGCTCAGTTCATCTCAAGAGATCAATAAGATGACGGAAATCATCAGCAGGATCGCTGAGCAGACCAAAATTTTGGCCCTCAACGCCGCCATCGAGGCATCGGGGGCCGGGGCTGCGGGGAAGGGGTTTGCCGTGGTGGCTAACGAGGTCAAAAATCTGGCTCGCCAGACGGGAGATGCCACCCTCTTGATTGCAACCCAGGTGGAAAAAATTCAGGATCACACCCGACAGGTTGCTAATGCCATGCAGCAGGTTGTCAACAGGGTGAGCTTTCTTGTTACATCCAACCATGAGATTGCCAAAGCCGTGGGTGAGCAGGCTACGGCCACCACGGAAATCGCCCACTCGATGGGGTCGGTCGCCCAGGCGGCAGAGGATGTGACACGCAATGCCCAGGAGCTATCGACGGCGGCTGGCGAAGTGGCCCGTTCGGCGGAAGAGTCGGCACACGAGTCGACGGTACTCGCTCATGTGGCGCGGGATGCGGCCCAGGCCGCCGAAGACCTGACCCGGAACAGCCGCGAAGTGCAAACCCTCTCTTTTTCCACCCTCCGGGCCGCCCAGTCGTCCCTGGAGGCCATTACCGTAACCAACCAGACGGTACATGATGCGGTAACCCGCATGGGTTTTATAGAAGGGACCGCCCATCATACCTCAATGCTGGTGAATGTCGTTCACACATCTGCCGACGATTTGATGGAGGCCAGCCAACTGATTCAGGTGGGAGAGGAGCCTTTTCCATCCGGCGCGATCAAGGGGGCGCATCTTAAGTGGCTGGGCACGCTGGTAAATGTGATTAGGGGACGTGTTTTGCCCACCGCTGAGGAGGCTTCCGGCGGACATGACTGCGCGTTTGGCAAATGGTATGACTCTGATGGTACCAAACGCTACAGCCAATTGCAGAGCTTTAAAAAATTGGGTGTGATTCACAAATCGGTCCACAAAACAGCCAGAGATACCGTCCAACAGGTCAGTGACAACCATCTCCAGGAGGCCATCCAGAACATGGAACGGTTCGACGATGTCCGCAGGGAGCTGTTTGTCATCCTTGATCAGTTCTACGTCGAAACATTTGGAACAAAAAGCTGATCCTTGACGGGGCGGCCATGTAAGATCGACGGATGAGGCTAAACGCTCCCGTGGTCGAGCGTACATAGAACGCTGCAAATATCGCAAGACTCCACCAAATGAGAGTGCCACAACCATTACATGGCCCACCACGAAAGGGGGTGCCTCAAACGATTGCCCGACTCGACCAAATGGGAGTGATGCA
>CAIWLA010000640.1 GCA_903913345.1 uncultured Magnetococcales bacterium
AAGGGCGCAACATCGTGATAGCCCTCATTACCGCCCGCAGAGCCAGTACGGAATCTCTAACGAAATTGGCTGCTTGAAAAAAATTTGCGCGGGAAGAATAGAAACCAGGGGATAGTAGTACAGAGGAGATTCCTGGCAATAAATGTTCATGGACCGTTGGACAAGCCTCTATACGGAATTCCGGTAACGGAATTCCAGCAAGATCCCCAACCCGATATCGGTCAGCACATACCGCTGGTTGGAGGCACGGGGACGGTCGGGGTTGGTCATGCGAATGATCCCCGCCGCCAGAGCCGGATTCACTCCAGCATAATTCTGACCTTGGCCGCTACCTGCACAAACGCCCCCAGCGATTCAAGCAGCACATGAGCGTTCAAAAAATAATTCCAGGCTTTGGCAGGCAACCTTCCGGCAGTCAATACTCTCGCACCTCTCGCATCTCTCGTCTGGTCATGACCTCCACAGCATGCGCAACGCCCAGCCGTTTGGCAAACAACTTTTTGATGAGCGACGGTGGCAGGCATTGGGAAAATTTCAGTCCATCCCCCTCTGCCCCGGTTGCGTCTGCCATGGGTTTGTCACCCTGCTCCAGACACTCCCGCAGCGCGCCTTTCACTGCCTGGAGATCGATCGACTGCACGGCGGTGGAAAAATTATCCTGACTGGTCTTGAACCCCTTCCCGGTCAGACAGGCCGCCATCTGCGCATTGAAACGACCACCGGCAAAATTCCACCAGCGGGTCTCCCGGTCTCCCTGGGCGATCAAAAAGGTTTTGTCGGTGTCCAACCAGGCAAACGACTCCCGAAGGTTTTCCCACAAGGCCATGCCCCTGGCCGATACCCGGACAAAGGGCTCCTCCTCCCGCAGGACGCGGACAATGGCCTGGCAAAGATCAAAATGCATGGGTTGGCCGTCTCCCAACCAGCGGGATTTTCCCGGTTCCGATGAAGGTTCCACAAAGGCCTCATGCCGGTTCCAATCGATATGAGCAACCCGCCAGTTCTGGCCTGCCAGCGCGAGAATGGCAGGACCATCGGCGTGGGTAACGAACGAGTGCTGATGTACCTGTCCGATCTCTGTGCGGCCATGCAGAATGGTGAAAAGGGGCGGAGAGGTGAAAACCGACATCAACTCCATAAAATGGCGGCGACCAAAACGGGCCGCACCATCATCCCCCATCATGAGCAGGCCGCCATCCTCAAACAGGATTCCCTGGGCAAGCATGAAACAGACAATCTCTTCCCGATCACTGGCCTCCATGGTCGCAAAACCCGGCATTCCGCCCAGATGTTGCAGCCACTCTTGTCGGCCAATACCTGATTCTTGCAGGGCCAACGCCATAATCTGCTGGGCCAGAATATGGAAGGGCAAGAGCGGCGGAAGGATGGGTTCCACGTAGCCATCCACCCACAGCCGCATCAATCCCATGGCCCGGAGAAAGGCATCCTCGGTGGTGGCCAGAAACAGACAGTTCCGGCTGCTGCCGGACCGGCGACCCGTGCGGCCAATCCGTTGCAGAAAGGATGCGACCGTATGGGGGGCATCCAGTTGGATCACCCGGTCCAGATCTCCCACATCAATCCCCAGTTCCAGGGTACTGGTGGCAACGATGACACAATTCTGCCCCTGGACAAAGGCCGCCTCGGCCCGTTTGCGCTCCTCCAGACTGAGGGAACTGTGGGAGAGATGCGTTTCAACCCCCAGAGCCCGCAATTCGATGGCCAGTTTTTCCACTTGGCTGCGACTGTCGCAAAAGACCAGCCGCTTTTCCCCCCGATGCAGACGGGCAATGACAATGGCCGCATTGCCCAGAGTGCCGACAAAGTCCACCTGTACATCGGGTTTGATGGCAGCCAAAACCGGCGGATTGATCACCACGCCAGGGGTTTGAGCAGAACCGGACAACCAGTGCAAGAGATCCGCCGGGTTGCCCGCCGTGGCAGAAAGGCCAATGCGCTGTATGGATCGCCCGGTCAAAAAATGCAACCGCTCCAGCAGTGCGAGGAGATGCCAACCCCGATCATCCCCCGCAAAGGCATGCACCTCGTCAATGATGACCGCCTGCAGATCGCGAAAGAACAGCCGATGTTCTATGCGTCGGGAGACCAGGATCACCTCGATGGATTCGGGGGTGGCCAACAGCAGATCCGGGGGCGAGAGGCCGATTTTTTGCCGGTGGCTGTCCCGGACATCCCCATGCCACAGTTCAACCCGACGGCCAAGCAAACCCGCAAAACTGGCCAACCGGTGTTCCAGGTTATTGAGCAGTGCCTTGATCGGGCAGATGTAGAGGATGGAAAGTCCTTGCCAGTTTTCCGAGAGCATCCGGGAGAGCAGGGGAAAAAGGGCCGCCTCGGTCTTGCCCCCGGCGGTGGGGGCCAGCAGAAGGGCATTCCTGCCCTCCAGAATGGGAGCGATGGCCGCCTCCTGCAGGGGTCGCAGCAGACGCCACCCCAGGGAGTTGACCACATGGTGTTGAATGGCGGGATGCAGGCGGTCAAAATGGCTCACAGTTGCAACTCGATCTCATCCACCGCCGAGACCGCCCGCAGGTTGCGTTCCGCCTCGGTCAATTCGCCATCGCTCAAGGTCAGGGCATAATGCGCACGGGGATTGAAGTCCGGGAATTGATCGATGCGATCCAGGACATCGCTGACCAGTTTGCGCAAGAAAATGCGGGGGGCAATCCCCACCTTGCCACCGAGATGGCCGGTCACCGCTCTGGCCAGGTCATCGATGTAGGCATCGTCGGCCAACTGCCGGATGCGGGCCTCGGCAGTGGCACCACGGGCAAAGAGATCCCGAATATTCCGCCCCACCTGACCCAGTTTGGCCAGGTTAAAGCCGGGCAGACGGATCTGCACGGCGCGGGGATTGTCAAAACGCGCATCGGTGGCAAAATCCACATTCAGCCGTTGCGCCAGGGGGGCCAACCGTTGCATACCCTGGGGTCCCTCAAAAAAGGCGGGGGTGCCGGTGATCAGCAGATAAAGGCCGGGAAACCGCCCGGAATCCACCTCATCGATAAACTGCCGCAAGGCATTCAGCCCCTTGTCCCGCACATCCGTGCGCACTCGTTGCAGGGTTTCCACCTCATCCAGGACCAGCAGCAGGCCGGGATGTCCCGAATCCCGCAGGATGACCAGCAATCCCTGGAGAAAGCTCAAGGCACTGAAATGGTCCATGTCCCCCTTGATCCCGGCCTTGCGTTTGATGCCAGCGGCGACATTGGGTTGCCCGGAAATCCAGGCGATCAACCCTTCGGCGGTGGCGGGATCTTCCTCGACAATGGCCGTCCGGTAGGCCCGCAAGGCCGCCGCGAGGGATGGGGCATTTTTGGTGATCTCCCGCAGACGGTTTTCCATCTGTTCGTTGGTGCGTGCCAGCAGTTGGGTTTCATCCCCCTCCTCTACCTGACCGGCGGCCAGGATCTCCTCCTCCAAGGCATAAAACCAGCCATCCACGACACGACGCAACGCGCCCTGGGGGGTATCGGCGGTAGAAAGGCGATCCACCAGTCGACGATAGACAGTCTCCAACCGATGCAACGGGGTCTCGGTTTCGGAAATCTGCACTTCGGCAGTGGCAAAGCCACGTTTTTTGGCCTTTTCCTGCAACCAACGGGCAAAAAATGTCTTGCCGCTCCCATATTCGCCCCGTACCGCCTTGAAGCTTCCCTGCCCCCGCTCCACACCAGCCAACGCCTCTTCCAGCGCAGCAGAAAACCCCTCCAGTCCCACGGCAAAGGCATCCAGGCTGCGTTGGGGAACTGTCCCCCGGCGCAGAGAGTCGATGATTTCCTGGCGGCGTTGCGGGCTGATCATTCAGGAGGCATCCTTGATGTCAAATTGGACCAGGAGCAAGGGTTTGTTCAACTCCACCGTGTCGGCATGATCGTCCACATCCAGGACGGCATACCCATCCACGTTGAGCAGTCGGCGCAAGCCCGCCAGCAGACCGGGAAAACGCATGCGGGGTATCTGCATGGCCATCGCCAGTGCCGGGCGGGTCATCTTGCCACCACGGGCCTCCAGGAGTTCCAAAAAACGACACACCTTGGCATCCTCCAAGGCGGTGCGGGCACATAGTTTGCGTTGTTCCTGGTAGATTGGACTTGCCAGCAAGGCCGCTCTCCAACCCCCCTCCTGCTGAGCTTTGCCGGATGATGGCGCAGGAAGATCCCAGGTATGTTCGATGGCAGCAAACAGATCGGGACCCGGAGCCGGTACGGTTTTCTTGCGACCACCTCCCTTCCTGACCACAGGCGCAGGGGTGGGTTGGGGCACATTCTCTGCCATTTTCTCCCACCAGGAGGGCCAGGTGCTGGCGACCTCCCGCCAACCGGCGGGAGCATCCCGGAATCCGGTGTGCAAAACCGCCAGGGGAACCACCACCTCCTGGGGTGAGACACCCCCATGGTAGCCCTGTTCTTTGGTGCCATAACGCACCTTTTCGCTCCAGGGGGCAATCATGGCCTCCCCCATCGACCAGACCCGTGGACCTTTCAGGATCACCTCATCCGGGGCAGGTGGACCAACCGCCGGTCGGCTGCGTTCCTGGCATTCCGCATGGGCGCGATATTCCAGATCCCGTTCCAGTATATGACCATGATCACTGGTCAGGATGATGACCCGATCGGCCTCCCGTGCCGCATCGAGAATCTGGGCCAACGGGATGATGTTGGCAGTGGTCCAACTCGCCCGGAACTGCCCGCCCTTGGCCAGTTGATCGTCCACGGTATTGATGACCACGCCGATCACCCTTCGGTCGCGGCCCGCCAGGTCGGCCCGCACTTCGGGGGCCACCCCCCGTCCCCCGGCGGCGGTCAGCTCCCCCTTGTGATAGAGGCGGGGCGGATAGGCGCGACTGCCGATACGCCGCAACCCTTCGTGGGTACAGAAGGACTCCTTTTCGTCGGCACTGTCTCCCGCCGTCAAACGTCCCGCCAGCAGACTGGCGCGTGCGACCTCGGTGCGGGTGGGCAAAGCGGCAATTACCGGCCTGCGCTCTCCATTTTCACCCCAGCCCAGTTCCAGCCATCCCTGCCGGTTCAAATCCTCGATCAATTCACGAAACACGGCCACACTCATGCCATCCAACACCAGCAACAAGACGGGAGAGGCCGCCGCCAGGGGGACAACCACTTGATCCAGCACCTCTTCGCTCCACAGTGTGGCCGGTGATGGAGTGGGTTGTTGGTTCCAATCCTCGATCAGATAGCCAAAAGTCTGGTTTTCCTTCTCCCTCTGGGCATCCACATGCCGGGCCAATTGGCTGTACGCCTGGGCCAGGGCGGGATTGCTCTCGCCGTCCCAGATACGGGAACGGGCCCAGTCCACAAAGCCGCCATCCGTGAAATGGCTCAACACCGCCTGTTGCAACGACTCATCCGGTGCGCTGGCGACCGCTGCGGCCAGCCAGCGTACCAGACGGATGGCCATGCGCACCTTCTCCCCCCGGTCGGGTTGTTGCACCTGAGTCATGCGATGTTCCAGGACAGCGCGTGCGGCCTGTTCCAGGGAGGGGGACTCCCGATTGCCGGGGCCAATGGATTCCAGAATGGCCTGGGCGAGACATTCCATGCGGCGTTCCAAACCCTTGGGCAACAACGGGCTGTGGATGACCAGCGCACTGGCCTTGATCTCATCCAGAATCTCTTCGGCCCGCCGCTGGAACGCCCATACGGCGGCACACTCCTGCCTGGCCAGATCCGCCTCCACCACCGCCGCAACGGCGGCCCCCCACTGGCGACCCACCTCCGGCGTCAGGGAGATCCCCGCCAAAAACCGCTCCTCCAGTCGGGTCGCCGCCGTGGCCAGTCCCGGCCCCTCCTCCCCTTCGGGCGCAAACAACACCTGACAGACCAGTCCCAGGGGGATCAAATCCAGGCCATGACCCTGCTCCAAGGTCGCCAACAGGATCCCCCCCACTGCCCCCGCAGAGTCGGCCAACCATTGCGGCAGGCGGGCGCGAAATTCTTCAGGAGCCTGTTGATAGGCGGCCACCCGGTCGGGATCCCTGGCCCAGCGCGCCAAGTCGATGGCATCCACTCTGGGGTGTGCAAAGCCAAGAAAACAGGTGAGCAGGCGATGCCAGGCATATTCTGCCGTCAACACCCGACCCGGCACCGGTGGAGACCCGGCCATGGCGTGGGTTTGCAACAGTGCCCTGGCCATCCAATCCTCTCTATGCAGGCAAGCATCAATCTCATCCACCCGAAACAGATCCCGCACAATGAACCACTCCCGAATGGGACACAGCTTTTGCCGCCACAGGCGTGCCCTGACATCCTGACCCAGGCTCTTGTCATCCAGGGGTGTCAACAATACCGTGATCTCTTCGGCATCCCGCAGGGCGACCAGTTGTTCCCGCAGGGCCAGCGGCGAGGCACAATAACGGACGAGGCAACGGCGTTGCTGGATCGTGAATGCCTCCCGACCCTGCCAGGGTCCCTGGACCCGAATGCCGATGAGATGCGCCCCCGCATCCTTGCGCAGAATGGCTTCAACCTGGGCGGTGACCTGAAATTCAGTGATGGGCGCGTGGATCACGAGGCTTCCTCTTGCCCTTCCAGTCGCACTCCAATGGTCATCTCTGCCTCGGGGTGCGCATCCAACTGTCGATGGATCTCCTCCAAGACCTTCCTGGCTTCCAAAGAACCCAGGCCACGCCGGGAGAGGATCGAGAAAATTTTGCGGCCACGAGGAGGTGGCGTGGTAACGGCGGGTGGGGTGACGGGTGGAGTGGTTGACGCGGGGGCCAGCAGGCGGATGGCCTCGCCGGTGGCGGTCTTCAACACCGGCCCCAGCGGGATGACCAGTTCATCCCGGGTCAGGGCATCCAGCACTTTTTCCCGGTTGGCCATGGCTCTCTCCTGCCGATGATCGTCCAGACTCCAGGCAGCGGTCAGCAAATCCCATGTGGTGATGTTTTTCAATACCTCCCAGACCAGGGATGCCTGTTTCAGGCTGGTGCCCAGGGCACTGTCGGTGGCTGGATGGGTCCAGGTTGCCAAGGTCATGATGACCCCATGGGGATCGGTCTGTTTCAGTCGTTCCAGCAGGAGAAGGACCCCGGCCGCACTCTGTTGCCGCGGTGTCTCTGATGGCAGGCCCAGAGCCAAGCCCCGCTCCCGGAGTGCCTTGGCCAACTGGTGGCAACTCTCCAGATGGTTGGGAATCAGCGTCTGGATCTCCTGGACCAGTTTGACCAGATTGGGGGCATTGCACAACGGGGAGGCGGTCATGCCAAAGATGGCCCCGGCCCGTTTGACAGCAGCCTCCCAACGGGTGGGATCAGGCAGGGGCTGTTGCTGCAAAATCGCCCCGTCGGGTATATTTTCCAGCGGCGGCTCGATGGGACCACCCTGTTGCAGGAAGATCCGATTGGTCCGCTCGGCAAAAAACTGGATCAGCAGATTCTGGACCAGGATCGGCAACCCCATGGCCTGAGGTTCGTCCGTCCAGGCCCGCAGCTTGCCCACGGTGAGCGGGCCGCCATCGCTGGCCGCCTGACGTTCAAAATGGGATGGCCAGTGATTGTCCAGCACAAAGTGGGTCTCGTGCATCTGGCCCAGGCGCAGGGGATTGGCAATCTGCACCATCGTGGCGCGCCGAGGTTTTTCCACCGGACTGCGCCCATCGCTGGTCTGCATCGCCCTCTTGAGTTCCTCCAGCACCAGGCGCAGGCCAGCCGGTTTGATCTCGGTGTCAAACCGGGGGTGGGCCGGGTATTGGTGGCTCAGGGCCTGATCGACAAGGTGCAAAAACCCCTCCCCCAGGTTGGCCCCTACTGGCGGTCTGGGCTGAAAGGTGGGGTCCAGGGAGTAAAAATGGTCGGCCAGGTTGTGCGCCCC
>CAIWLA010000641.1 GCA_903913345.1 uncultured Magnetococcales bacterium
CACAACCAGGGAGAAAGCATGGCATGGACACCCGTCACATCAACCCATTTCAGCTTGCACGGCGGTGGGGAATCAACCCCAGGACCCTGCAAAACTGGCGGTGCAAGGGCAGAGGGCCATCCTATCTGAAGATAGGCGGTCACATCATGTACAGCCAGGACGAGATCGATGCCTTCGAGGCGAAACACCGAGTTAAGACTGAAAACAAACCTCAACCGTACCAACAGGAGAGCAGAGCATGATTCAGATTCACTCAAACAAGCAGGTAAAAGTCACCCCCGCTATGGCCGGTGACTGGCTCCGGCACAACATCTTCTCCCGCCAGCGATCCATGCGTCCCCGTCATCGGGATGCCCTGGTGCAGGAGATCATGGCGGGGCGGTTCATTCAGGGAACCCAGATCCATTTTGTCCGGTTCCGCAACGAGCTGCTCTTGGTCAACGGCCAACACACCCTGTCCGCCATCGAGAAGGCGGGCATGTCGGTGATCCTGACCGTGCTGATCTCCGTAGCGGAGACCATGGATGAGGTGGCCGAACTGTACTCCCGGCACGACAACCACCTCTCCCGCTCCGTCATGGACTCCATCAAAGCCAGGGATTTGCACAACCAGATCGGGATGTCGCTGAAGCAAGCGACCAATGTAGCAGCTGCGCTGCGGTTTATCCAGGGGGGACTCCGTCGTTCCGATAGCAAAAGGTGCCAGGAGGATGTCCTTTCCGAGGTCAAGACCTGGGAAGAGGAAGGCAATGCCTTTTTCGAGGCGATCCACGGTGGCGGCACTGATGCGGTTTTACTGACGAAAGCCCCCATTCTCTCGGTGGCCCTGGTCACTTTCCGGCACCAGGAGAAGAAGGCGCGGGAGTTCTGGCGGCAAGTGGCCATGGATGACGGACTGCGCAGCAACGATCCACGCAAGATTCTGCACGAGTTCATCGATTTGACCCGTGTCAATCGTGGGCCGTTCATCCGGGGCAACAAAACGGTTACCCCGGCCTATGTGGCCAGGGCAGCGGCGGTGGCATGGAATGCCTTCTACTCTGGCAACTCCATCACCCGCATCAATGTCGTCGACCCGGAACGGGAGATTCTGATCAAGGGCACGCCGTACAAGGGTCAACCGGAACAGTGAGCAGGAAGGATACCAAAGAGATGAACATGATTCCAATTGAAAACATCGAGGTTGGCAAGCGTTTGCGGCAGATCCGTCGGGAATCGGTGGATCAGTTGGCTGGCAGTATCGGAGAGGTTGGCTTGATGCACCCCATTGTTGTGAGCCCAATATTGGATGACGAAGGGCAGGAGACTGGCGTGTTTCGCCTGATTGCCGGGAACCACCGGTTGGAGGCGTACAAGCAACTGGGCAAGACGGAGATCCCTGCCACCATTGGCACCGGTTCGGATGTGGACCAGCGGTTGGCCGAGATCGACGAGAATTTGTGCAGGGCAGATCTGACCCATTTGGAGCGGGCCGAGCATCTGGCCGAGCGGAAGTCTCTGTATGAGACAAAGTACCCGCAGAGCAAGCAGGGTACGGCTGGGGCGCATGCTGCAAACCGCTCAATGGGGCACAGCAATGACGCAACGGAAATAATTTCCTTTGCGTCGGATGCAGCTAAAAAAACCGGGGCAACCGATCGCAACATTCGACAGGCAGTCCGCCGTGCCAACAACATCAGCCAGGAGATCCGGGACTCCATCCGCGACGTGGCGAGCATCGCCGACAACACCCTGGAACTGGACGCACTCGCCAGTTTAGATGAGTCGGAACAGAAAGCGGCCGTGATGGCTGTTCTGGATGGCAAGGCTCGCAGTATCCGTGAGGTTGTCCGGCAAAAGGAGGAAGCCGCCCGTCCACAGGCGACCACTCCCAGCCGGTCCAGTGAGGAAGAGAGCACAGAGACCGACGATCCCCCCGTTCCGAGCGGTGCTGTGGACTGGAAGCGTTTGGCCAAGGATGCGTCTGGCGAGGTGTTGGCGCAGAAGGAACGGATCAGAACCCTGAACAAGGAGCGCACCGCCCTCAAGGCACGCATCAAGGAACTGGAGTCCAGTCCATCTGAGCCGGTACCGCCCCATGCCAGTCTCATGGCTGAGTTGGAGGAGTGGAAACGTCGCGCCCTGGAAGCAGAGGAACGGTGTATCTACCTCGGTCATCAGTTGGACGAAATCAATGCGGACCCGGTCCGGCAGAGTAGTCGAGGGGCAGCGTTGAAAGCCATGCTGGATGAAATGGAGAACAATCTGGCAACTGATCCTGGGGCGTTCCAGATGGAGATCCTGAATACGTTCGAGAGCCGTTTCAGCGACTTGGTGTTTCTGATCAAGAGCGTCAAACGGCGGTAGCACCGGTCAAGAACCAGAATTTCAACCTGTTATAAATGGAGGATGCCATGTCACGACAAAGATTCCCCAGTGACAACAACCGCTACACAGTTTCCTTCCCGGAGGGGCTGAAAGACCGCCTCAAACAGGGGGCTGAAGAGAGCAATCGCACGCTGAACGCGGAAATTGTGACCCGCTTGCAGATGAGCTTTGAGTGTTTTGACTTGGCGAACCAGCCCAACGCGCCATACAGCGCATGGGAGCGGTTGATGGCCAGGGCCATCGTTTTCAGGGTGGCGATTAATCCGGTGCCGATTACCTGTTCCCAGTGTGGGGCGGCTTGCAGTTGTCCAGCCATTCCGCCTGGGACCATTATCCGTGCCTTTATCCAATGTCCAGAATGTGCCCAAAAGGAGCAACAAGATGAACCAACCCATCACGCTTAACCACCTGCGACAGATGCCCCTGGGCGATGTCGCGGCCCTGACCGCCAGCGAACTGGCCCGTCTCCAGAAGGAGGTGGCCGAAGCCATGAA
>CAIWLA010000642.1 GCA_903913345.1 uncultured Magnetococcales bacterium
CACCCAAAAAGAGCAACTGGAGCAACACCAGGAGCGGGTACAACAGGAGCTGGACATCAGCCAGCACCTGTTTACCAATATTGTGCGGGCGGGCAACCTGCTGGACGCCCCCTGTCTCCGTCATCTCTCGGCCCCCATGTCCCAGTTCAATGGGGATCTGCTGGTGGCCAGTTACAACCCGGCGGGCGGGCTGCATGTCATGCTGGGGGATTTTACCGGTCACGGCCTGTCGGCGGCGGTCGGTGCCCTGCCCCTCTCCGAGCTTTTTTACGGCCTGACCGCACAGGGTTATTCCATCGGGGATTTGGCCGAGGAGATGAATGCCAAGCTGCTGGCCATCATGCCCACCCGCATGTTTTGCGCCGCCTGTCTGTTGGAGGTGGATTTCCGCCAACAGAGCCTGATGGTCTGGAATGGTGGCCTGCCAGACCTCCTCCTGGTGGATGGTCAGGGACGGTTGCAACAGCGTATCCTCTCCAACCATCTGCCCCTGGGTATCCGGCCCTTCACCCCGGATGACCGCAAGGTGGGTATTTTTGAGTTGCGCAAGGATACACGGGTCTTTCTCTATTCGGATGGTCTGACCGAGGCCACGCGCGACGACAATGAAATGTTTGGCAGCGAGCGGCTGGAGGGCCATTTTGATGGCCACATCCCGCCCGATGAACTGTTCGATGCCATTCTCGCCAATCTGGACCGTTTTCGTGGCCATGCCCAGCAAACGGATGACATCTCCCTTCTGGAGGTCAACTGTGCCCGTGGGGGTGAAGAACCGGTCAGCGAGCATCTCGGCCATGCCCGCAAGACCATTCCGCCGACCAACTGGAGTTTGTCCTTTTTTTTCAGTCCCCAATTGTTGCAAACGGTGGATCCCCTGCCCGCCATCATCCATTCGGTCATGAATTTGCAAGCCCCGTCTGGCCATCGGGAGCGGATTTATACCACGTTGGCGGAGTTGTTTTCCAACGCCCTGGACCACGGTCTGCTGGGACTGGACACCCGCACCAAACGGACACCCGAAGGCTTTTTGCGCTATTACAGTCAACGGGAAGAGCGTCTGGCGGCCCTGAATCACGGTTTCATTCGTCTGGATCTCACCCACATTCCCCAGTTGGATGACAATCAGCAAATCATCGGCGGGGAGATGCACATTCGCGTCGAGGATGGCGGGCCGGGTTTTGACCATCGCCACGTCCATTCCGCCCTGGAGGGCAATACCGGTCATGGGGGTCGGGGCATTGCCCTGGTCCGTTCTCTCTGCACCCAATTGGCCTATAATGATGAGGGCAATTGCGCAAATGTTGTATATCGCTGGATTCTGTAGTATACTGTCTGGGTATCCTTCCCTGAACGTGAGCGAGCAAGATTGAATGGAAACCTCTGAACCCATCAAAGAAAAAGCCAGATCATTCTTTCTGAATTACTGTCAAACCTTGTCGGAGGAGTTGAACACTCTGACCATGGCATCGGTGGTCTGCACCCTCGGCGAGGTCACTCTGCTGCGTGGGGCCGGAGATCTGGGACCATTGTTTGCAGCGGACCGGAGTCTGGCGCGGGCGGAAGAGGACTCGTCCGGTCTGGGTGATCTCCATCTGGTCTTCGACACCCCCATCTCCATTGCCCTGGCGGGCATGATGATGATGACAAATGAGGGCGTCATCCGCAGCAAGATGGCCAGTCGGGACTATGACGAAGAGTCCCACGAGGGGTTTCGCGAGGTGGCCACCCAGATTGTGGCCGCCATCAATCGCCAACTGGAGGAACTCGCGCCGGGGAGTCATCTCTATCTGGCCTCGGTCAAGCAGATCAGCCAGGGCAATATGCCGCCCACGCTGGATAACGACACCACCTATCTGTCGGCCAGCATTGAGATTACGGTGGGAGAGTTCGAGAGTGCCACGGCCCATTGGCTCCTCTCCCGAAAACTGGCCGAACCCATCCTGAAGACCGCCATTCCCGGTTCTGCCAAGGAGATGGCGGGTCCGGGTGGTATGGAGGAGGAGCTGCCCGAAGAGGAGGATGACGCGTTGCCCCACACCGAGCCGGGCGAGTTGCTTGCCCCCCAGGTGGCGGGCAGTGTCCGGCTGGTGATGACGGAGACGCCGTTCACCTTGAAGGAGGAGGAAAAGGTGATGCGGGGGATCACGGCCATCACCCAGGATGGGTATCGGTATATCGGCATCGAGCGCAAGGGTGCCCTGATCCGGGTGCTCAGCCAGAGTGACATTCATCAGGTCATGGGATCTTTTTATGGCAGCGGACCGCCGATCCCTCGGGACAAGGCCCTGTATGCCCTGCCGATCGGCAAGTTGAATGTCCAGCAAAATCTGATCAAAATCGGCACCGATGGTTCGATCAACGAGGCGGCGGATTTAATGCGGCAGCACCGGCTGCACGCCCTGCCCGTGGTCAGCAACCGGGGCACGTTGCGGGGGTTTGTGCCGATCCATGCGGTGGTGGATTATTTCCGGCGGATGGGGAAGAAGTAGCAAGGGGGATGGAAGGAATGGAGTTGGCCAACAGAGACCACCGTGAGGGACCGCCATGACGACCACGATTGAAATCAATGAGGCATTGCTGTTCAGTGCCCAACATGTGGCACACCAACGCAATCAGAGTCTTCGACAGGTGGTGGAGTCGGCCTTGCGCTCCTTTGTGGAGCAGGAACAGAAGGAGGGGGAGAGAGG
Organism: uncultured Magnetococcales bacterium; assembly: GCA_903913345.1. Classification (GTDB taxonomy): domain Bacteria; phylum Pseudomonadota; class Magnetococcia; order Magnetococcales; family Magnetaquicoccaceae; genus Magnetaquicoccus. The sequence goes on from CAIWLA010000642.1 coordinate 2,688, forward strand.
TTTTCGCCTACGCAAAGGTACCTTCCGAGGCAACGGTCTCCAGCTAGGTATCCGAGAGGGTGATTGGGCGGCCGTTCGCGAACGGATCTACGATGATCAGGAATCATGATCGCCATAGATACCAATATTCTGGTCTACGCCCATCGGGAAGAGTTCCCCTTTTTTCCGATTGCTGATGCCCGACTCACAGCCAAGCGGGATCTGAAAGATCTGGAAGGGCAACTCGCCACCAGGGCGGATCTGATCAGGATAGACGGACACCTCCTGGAATTAAAACGCGACTTCAAAGAAAACGATCTTTCCGTTAAACGCGACATCAAAGAACTCGAACTCCGCATGGCCGCAGAAATAGCCCCGCTCAAATGGGGGATGGCGGTCTATGTCGGTGGCATTATCGCGCTCATCCTCAAAACCTTTTTCCCGCACTGACCCACCCCCCGTCGCGGACAGGGACAGAAAAACACCCGGAATGAATCACCTCATCCCTGACGATGGGTCACCACATAATCACACAACACCGCATTGAGACGGGACTGCCACCCCTCGCCAAAGGACTTGAAATATTCCACCACCTCCTGATCAAGCCGTAAAGAAATGGGCACTTTGGCCAACACGGAAGGTGGCGCACCGATACGCATCGGCATATCAGGGTGGATCTCCCGAATGGGACGCATCTGCTTGAAATCTTCCAAGGTCAGTTCCCTGACCTCTCCCTCGTCATCGATCAACGGCTTGTCCATATATTTCCATCTCCCCGGACCCCGCAACCGTTTTCAACACTTCGCACAACCCCGATGTTTGGTCTCCACCTTGCCCGGCGGGGGGGCGTAGGGGTTTTCGCCGCTGCTCGCCCGGAAAATAATCCGAATCGTCACCCCGATAAATTTAAAATGGTCCCGCAACTGGTTTTCCAGATACCGCCGATAGGTCTCATGCACCTCCACCTCCCGGTTGGTAAACAAGACGAGGGTCGGCGGATTGGTCGATACCTGCGTGGCATAGCGAATCTTGACCACCCGCCCCCCCTGTCGCGGCGGCGGATGCTGGGCCGTGACATCGATCAACCACCGATTCAAGGCACCCGTCGAAATACGCAAACGGTTCGATTCCCAAACCCGAAAGGCCGTCGGCAACAACGGCTGCATCCCCATCCCCGTCTTGGCCGAAAAAAACAGTACCGGCGCGTGGGTGAATTGGGGAAAGGCCTCCTCCACCTCGGCCAGAAATTTTTTCCGATCCCCACCCGAACGATCCCGACCCCCGGAACCCGTCCGCCGCTCCGCCGCCGCACGCCCCTCCACCACATCCCACTTGTTGACCGCCAATACCAGACCACACCCCGCCTCCGCCGCCAGATTGGCAATCCGGCGGTCCTGATCCGTGATGCCCCGCTCCGCATCCAGCAACAATACCGCCACCTGGGCACGATCCATGGCCCGTATCGCCGCCAAAACGGCATATTTTTCAATCCGCAGGGAAATACGACTCTTTTTGCGAATCCCCGCCGTGTCCACCAGGATAAAACGCCGACCCGAACCATCCCATACCGGCAGATCGATGGCATCCCGCGTCGTCCCCGGCTGATCGGAGACCACCAGACGCGACGCCCCCACCATCCGGTTGATCAAGGTGCTCTTGCCCGCATTGGGACAACCCACCACCGCCACCCGGATCTCCTCCGCCGCCGCCTCATCCACCAGCGGCTCCGGGACGGGTTCCCCCTGACCATCCAGTTGCGCAAACAGCCGACCGATCAAACCATCCAACCCCTGGGCATGGGTGGCCGAAATGGCCAACAGGGGATGCAGACCCAGACGGTGAAATTCCAGGACCATCTCCTGCCCGGATCGCCCCTCCGCCTTGTTGATCGCACAGACCAGGGGCTTCCCCGAACGACGCAACAACTCCGCCACCACCCAGTCATCGGCCAACGGCCCCGTCTGGGCATCCGTCACAAAAATAATCCCATCCGCCTCCTGGATCGCCACCAGCGTCTGTTCCCGCATGGAGGCCGTCACCGGTTCGGCCCCCTCCGCCTCAAACCCGCCGGTATCCACCACCCGGAAACGATACCCACCCTGGCTCGCCGCACCATATTGACGATCCCGCGTCAAACCCGGCGTATCATCCACCAGTGCCGCTCGACTGCGGGTCAAACGGTTGAACAACGACGACTTTCCCACATTGGGACGTCCCACCAGGGCAATCAGCGGTACCGATCGGGCACCCTCAGAATCAGAAATCATACCGCAAAAAATTACCCTCATTGGTCCAGAGAAAAACAGAATGATCCACCACCACCGGATCGGCCAGTATGGCATCACTCAACCGATCCATACCCAACACCTGACCCGTACCACCATCCAACGTGATCAATCGTCCCCGATTGTCGGCCACCAGCACCTTGGAACCCATGGCCACCGGCGCGGTCAAAAGACCATCACTGACCCGCGTGCGCCACAATTCCGCCCCCTCCCCGGCACTCAACGCCACCACATTCCCGTCCATGTCCGAGAAAACGAGATGGTTGCCCAACAGGCATGGCCGCTGAATGGACGACATCTTGTGTTCCCAGATCCGTCCCCCATTGCGCGGCGCGAGGGCCACGGCTCGACCTTGATGGTTGACCGCAAAGACCTTTTTCACCCCCACCACCGGGGCATCACTCTCCCGTGAGACGACAACACCGGCACCCACCCCCTGCAAGAGATCCAACTCACTGCGCCCACCCGAAACGGATAGATTGTCCACCCAGAGCGGGATGCCATTCTCCACCGAGAGGGCAAAGAGATCCCCGGACGAATAGCCCACATAAACCACAGGACCGTCCAGCGTAGGCGTCGCCGCCCCCATGACCACCAACGCCTCCGGCGGCGTGGAGTGCATCCACAACCGCTTCCCGTCTGCCGCGTTCAGGGCATAGGTGCGGTTGTCCAGGGTCAGAAACAATACCTTGCCACCACCCACCACGGGGGCAGAGACCACCGGAGCCGACACCTCCGACCGCCACAACACCGTGCCCGACTCCCGATCAAAGGCCACCATCTCCCCCGACCGCGTGCCCGCAAAGACCCGCTGCCCATCCACCGCCACCCCACCCGTCACCCGATCTCCCGCCGCCGCCTCCCAGACGAGTTCACCGCTCTCCCGCGCCAACCGCGCCACCCGACCATGGAACGTGCCGACAAAAACATCGGTATCGGTCACCACAACCTGCCTCGGATGCTGCCAGTATTGACCCGGCCAACGGGAGACACGCTCCCTCCAGACCCGGGTCAGGCCGGTGGACTCCTTCGTCTGCGGCTCGATAAAGGTGACAACCTCCTCCACCACCTTGGGGGCCTCCTTGGGGGCCTCCTTGGAGGCCTCCTTGGAAGTACCCTGGAAGGGATTGCTCCAGGAGGAACAACCCGATACCGACAACAAAAAGAGCAATGCCCAGACCGTTCTCATCCAATGGTTCATTTTTTCTCCTCCCCGCCCAGACGTTCCAACCGGCTCTCCAGACGACTGCGCAAAGACCCTTCCGGGGCCAGGGCATGGGCCTCCCGATACCGTTCCAAGGCCGCCTGGGGATCCCCACGCTGGGCCGCCAACAGCCCCTGCAACTCCAGGGCATGGGCACGATAGGGAGAATGGTCATTCATGCGGGCCAAAAACGACTCCGCCTGACTGGCCTCCCCCACCGTCAGATAGGCGGCATTCAGCAACGCCAGATCCACCAGCAACGACGAACCGGACTCCTTGACCAACAGGGCCAACTGGGCCAACGCCCCCTCCCGGTTGCCCTGGGCCGCCAGTGCCCTGGCCTCCAGGAATCGCCCAAACTGGGCATAACCATGGCCGGGATGGCCGTTCAGCAGGGCATCAAAACCCTTCTGGGCCGATGCGGCCTCCGACTTGCCGAGGGCGTCCTGAAAGACCATGAACTGCTCCGAGGCCGCATGGTCCTGCCGAAGCTGATAATCCCGCCAACCCACATAGGCAAACAACAGAATGAAAAAGAAAACCAAACCGGCTATCAGCCATTTTCGATTGGCCTCCCACCATTTCTGGACCCGATCCATTTCCAGTTGTTCATCGACCTGCTCAAAAATATCCTGCATTCGTCACTCCTTTATGCAATAAGGGCGGCCAGTCGCTCCCAGCCCACCTCGTTCCAGGCCAGCGACGATTGCTCGCCGTCCGTCATGTTTTTCAGCAGAATGGTCTGCTGGACCATCTCCCGTTCCCCCAGAATGAGCGCGAACCGCGCCCCGGCGCGATCTGCCCGCTTCATCTGGACCTTCAGGGAACCACCCAGGAGATCCATCGTCACCGGCACCCCCCCATTCCGCCACTGTTCCGCCAGGAGCAGCCCCCGGCGACCCGCCGCCTCCCCCACCGCCACCAGATAAAAGGCCGGTCGGGCCATCGCCACCTGGGCCGCCTCCAACAGCAACACCAACCGCTCCATCCCCATGGCAAACCCGATGGCCGGCACCGGTTGTCCCCCCATCTCCGCCACCAGACCGTCATACCGCCCACCCGCCGCCACCGCATTCTGGGTGCCCAGGGCCGTGGTCGTCACCTCAAAGGCGGTGCGGTTGTAATAATCCAGACCACGCACCAGCAGGGGATTGACCACAAAGGGCAGTTCCATGGCCGTCAACAGAGCCGTCAACCCCTGAAAATGGTCGGCACAGGCCCCACACAAATGGTCTTTCATGCAGGGAGCCTTCCCCGCCACCGCCCGGCACCCCTCCCCTTTGCAATCCAACGTGCGCAACGGATTGTGGGGCAATCGCGGACGACAATGGTCACACAACGCCGCCTCATGCGTCTGCAAAAAGGCAAACAGGCGCGCCCGATACGGCCCACGGCACCCGGCACAACCCAGGGAGTTGATCTCCAACGTCAAGGAGGCCTCCACCCCGATGCGGCGCAACAGACGCAACACCATGGCCATCATCTCCGCATCCGCCAGCGGCCCTTCGGCCCCAAACAGCTCACAACCCATCTGATGAAATTGCCGATACCGCCCTTTCTGAGGCCGTTCATAGCGAAACATCGGCCCCATGTAATAGACCGCCCAGGGCAGCACCCGCTGCCGATTGTTCTCGATCAGGGCACGCACCACCGATGCCGTCCCCTCCGGGCGCAGACTGAGGGAATCCCCCCCCCGATCGGCAAAGGTGTACATCTCCTTTTCCACAATATCGCTGGTGGCCCCCACCGCACGGGCGAACAGTTCGGTCCTTTCAAACAAAGGGGTGCGCAGCTCCTGATAACCATAGGAGGAGAAAACCGCCCGCGCCGACTCCTCCAGAAACCGCCAACTCGGCACATCCTCTGGCAGAATATCCCGTACCCCCCGAACCGTTGTGATCATGATGATGCCACTCCCTCCTGCCGCAAACGGGCCGCCGCCGATTCCACTTCCCGGACCAATACCTCCAGGGCCTCTCCGTCCGCCACCTTGGCCACCGGTTGCCCATCCCGATAGAGCAGATTGCCCCCGGCCCCACCCACCAGACCCACCGCACTCTCCCGCGATTCCCCCGGCCCATTGACGACACACCCCATCACCGCCACCGTCACCGGCTCCCGGATATGACTCAACCGCTCCTCCAACCGGGCCACCAGATCGATCACCGGCACCGTCTGCCGGGCACAGGTGGGACAGGAGATGATCGTCACCCCCCGATTGCGCAACCCCAACGCCTTGAGAATTTCAAACCCCACCCGCACCTCTTCCACCGGATCGGCAGAGAGCGACACCCGCAACGTATCGCCAATCCCCTCCACCAGCAACAAACCCAGCCCGATGGCCGACTTGACCGTACCCGACAGCAACCCCCCCGCCTCGGTAATGCCCAAATGCAGCGGATAATCCACCTGCCGCGCCAACAACCGATAGGCCGCCACCGTCATCCCCACATGACTGGCCTTGAGACTGACCTTGATCTCAGGATAATCCAGATCCTCCAACAGCCGAATATGATGCAGGGCCGACTCCACCATCGCCTCGGCACAAGGCTCCCCATAACGCGCCAGGAGATCCTTCTCCAGCGAACCCGCATTGACCCCAATGCGAATCGGCACCCGCCGCTCCCGTGCCGCCCGCACCACCTCCGCCACCCGCTGCCGGGAGCCAATATTGCCGGGATTGATTCGCAAACCGTCAATCCCCTGCTCCAGGGCCATCAGGGCCAGACGATAATCAAAATGGATGTCGGCAATCAACGGCACCGTCACCTGGGCACGAATCAGCCCCACCGCCTCCGCCGATTCCCGGTCGGGACACGACAGACGGACCAGATCCGCACCCGCCATCGCCAACGCCTGAATCTGGGCCACGGTGGCCGACACATCCCGCGTATCGGTGTTGGTCATGGACTGTACACTGATCGGAGCCTCCCCACCAATCACCACCCCGCCCACCTGAACCGGACGGGTGATGCGCCGTGGACCGGGCAGATGCAACCGACTCATGGTCCCCCTCGCCGCGACAAGGCCTCCGGTGTCAACTCCACCCCACCCAACTCCTCGCCGGTTTTGCCCAGATACGGCAACTCCCGGTTGCCCACCCGCAGACGGACGGCCCCCGCATTCCCCAGAATGGCAAAAAACCGCCCCCCCACCGGCACCCGAAAGAGCTGATTGGGCTGCATGACCATATCTTTCAGGATGCGACCCTGCTCATCCTGAATCTGCACCCAGACCAACTCATGGGCCAACAGAGAGACCGCTTGCGTCGATTCCGGCTTTAAATCATCTGGATTGTTCACCCTCTCCGGGTGGCGACCCGTAATCAGGACCGCCGGATCCCCACTCTCCTGCACCACCGGCCTGACAGACGGTGCCACCACCGGCCTGACAGACGGCTCCACCGGCCTGACAGACGGCTCCACCGGCCTGACAGACGGCTCCACCGGCCTGACAGAC
>CAIWLA010000643.1 GCA_903913345.1 uncultured Magnetococcales bacterium
GCAGGATCCCGCTGATAAAGGTGATGACAATGGGCGGTGCCCCGGGGGCAACCATCTGCATGTCGTAGAAATAGCGGCCCGGTTCCATGGCATCCGATTCGTTCGACTCGATGGTGATGGTGCACCGCCCGGCCTGTGACTCCTCATCGTCTGGGAGAACGATCTTTTTCTGATAGGTGGCCGCCGCGTCCGGATCGTTCAGGTTGGCCTTCATCGTCAGGTAGAGCGAATAGCCCGCGACATTCAGCGGCAATTTACCGACGGTGAAATCGAGCCAGAACGGCTGGGTGTCTCCCCGGAAGAAACGGAAATTGCTCGATTGCCGCGCCATTGGTCGCTCCGCCGCCCCTAAGAAATGCGAAACCCCACCAAGGCGGGGTTGGGTGATACAGTCGGTTCCGTCGTTTTCGCTTTCCTGCGGTATCGCTCCCCCCAGAGCCTTTCCACCACTGCCAGCACATCGAACAGACCGAGCCGATCACGGCAAAAGGCGTACACCCTCGGATGCGTCTTGGCCAGAAGCTCGAACCGATTGTCATCGCTGTGATGCGCTCCCAGCAGGCACCACATGCAGCCGCTGCGGTCGTAGCCCATGTCATACAGGGGGGAGTACGGAAGCGACTCGCGCTGGATGTATTCCCGGATGTCACGCCCGGTCCAAAAGGCAATCGGCGTCGACCGGGGCGATTTCATGTGGTAGGCGTTGCAGCCGTGGTGTTTGTACGACAGCTCCCTCTGCATGGACTCTTCCGCCCGCGTGCCGACGAACGGCGGGCCAAAGGTCTTCATTGCCCTGGCCAAAGGCTCCTTTTTGAGGATGTCGCAACATTTGTCCGACACGCGAAAGCCGCAGTCGACGAGGGGTTTCCAGACATCTGGGATTTCTCCCAGGCGGCTTTTGGTCCCCCTGGATGTCATCCCCGTCAGGCGCAGCCGCTTGGTCGCCGTCTCCCCTTTGGCGCGTTGCACCTCCCCGACATATTGGGAGACACGCTTGCTGACCACCGGATAGCCAAACGTCTCAATCACATGGCGGAACCCCTTTTTTGGCCTGATCTCATGAACGTTTGGAAAGCTCCGGACAAAATGGCCGTTCTCTGGAAATTCAAGCCCTGTGTTCGAAAACACCGCCGGAACGTCTGGATACCCGCATTTGTTCCTCACCAGATCCAAGAGCACGGTTGAGTCAAGCCCACCAGAGAATGAGACAGACACCCGCCCGCCGAAGCGGGAATGCCAATCGATGATCCGGGCGCACGATTCCTCAATTTTGCGGTCCAGGCTCCAGGCGTACCTGATCTTCAGATCCTCATTGCTGAGAACCGCCCTCGACTGACCGATAGCACCCATCATCTTCCAATAACCCCCTCTGCCAATGGTTGGGCATACGAAATACAAAACCCCGCATGGGCGAGGTCTGTGAATAAAAAAACGCGCACCAGGCGCGTCGTCATTGATCGATGGCATCACCCCATCAGATGGCAAAGGGATCCACCGTTTGAATGATGTGTAACAAGGCCATCATCCCTTTGCCGTCGAATGAAGCCGGACTCGGAGATGCGATAAAACGGACGGCTTTCGCCTTTTGCATCGAGATATTCAACGGGCTGAAAATTCAGCCGGTTGAATTCCTCCGAACATTCCAGCTTCTGGATATCCCGCAGCTTTATCCTCCAAGAACTCAAACCCCCACCGGGGCGGGATTGGTGGGTTGGTCGGTCGTTTGGTCGGCCTCTCCGGGGTCAAGGCCCAGTTCTGTGATGGCCTGCTCGTGAGAAAGCAGCCCATCGTGGATCATCAAAATGACTTCATGCCTGTCTACTTCCATACGACTCATACGATTTGTCCTCCGAAAATGAAAATCCCCGCCGGGGCGGGGTCTGTGGGTGAAAAAATGTGCACAAGGCGCGAACGCCCCATCAGACGGCGAAGGGATCCACCACCTGGACGAGATGCAACAGGGCCATCATCCCTTTGCCGTCGAGTTGAACATCCAGAATGCGGTAGGTCACGCCATCCACCGCCACCTCGTCACCGGCCATGGGATCAATCCCCAAATCGGCCACTTTGATCTCCACCACGGGGTGGGGGACGACAGCGTCAACGCCGTTCGTCCCCATGAGGGTGACGTTTTCCCATTTTTCATCGAAAATTCCCCCCAGGGTGATAGGGGTACCACCCAGTTCCATCCGGGTTTCCATGGAGGGGGTGTAGATGACCGGTACCCCAAAGGTGGCCAGACAGGACCGGTTCACCAGCGTGAGCAGCTTGTCCCAACGACCCGTCACGCCACCACCCCGTTCAGTCGCACCCGGACGGTGGTATCCCCAATGGCGGCGGCCACGATGGCGCACCCAATCAGGGTATTACCGGCGGCAGAGTTGGTGACGTTGCTGGTAGCGGAAATCCAATAAACCTTCGCCCCCTGGGTGATGGCCACGGCGGCCTTGGGCAGGTCTACCACGCCGGTGACGGCCATTTCCACATTATCGCCCGATGCGGCATCGGAAATGGCCACACCGAACAGGGCCCCGACCA
>CAIWLA010000644.1 GCA_903913345.1 uncultured Magnetococcales bacterium
ACTTAACCATAATTGCTTGATTTTTCGGCAGTAGAACGCCAGAATGGGGCGCTTTTGAATTCTCGCACATCTGCCCCATTCAAGGATGCCGCATGTCTCAACCCAGTCATTCCCCGGTTGCCACCCCACCGGCGCCAACGGATCGCCGTTGCCATTCCACCCCATTCAGGGAGCCGATGCCAGACCATGCTTGCCAACCGTTATGAGTGGCTGGTGGGTCTGCGTTATCTGCGGGCCAAACGGACACAACACTTTATCAGCGTCATCACCCTGCTTTCCATGGGCGGCATCGCTCTGGGGGTGGCCGCCCTCATTGTGGTGCTGGCGGTCATGACCGGCTTTCGTGAAACCTTGCAGAATCAAATTCTAGGCGTCACCAGCCATGTCACCATCCGCTCTTACACCGGGGAGGTCAGCCAGTTTGCCACCGTGCTGGACGTGGTCAGCCAGACCCCCGGCGTGGCCGGCGCATCTCCCTACATTGTCGGACAGGCGATGGTGCAGGCCAAGGGCCGCGCCATCGGCGTCACCATGCGCGGCATCGATATCCAGCGGGAAAAACAGGTCTCCGATCTGGAAAAAAACATGGTCCGGGGCAGACTGGAGCAACTGGCCGGCTTTGGTGTCATTCTGGGCAAAAATCTCGCCACCAACCTGGGGGTCTCCCTGGGGGACTCCATCACCCTCATGGTGGCCACCGCCAATGTCACCGCCATGGGCACCATGCCCCGCATGAAACGCTTTACCGTGGTCGGCCTCTTCAGTTCCGGCATGTATGAATATGACAGTTCCCTCGCCTATGTCCATCTGCCCGATGCCCAGGCCCTGCTGCGCATGAATCAAACCGTCAGCGGCATCGAGGTCAAAACCCCGGACCCGGACCAGGCCTTCCAGATCCAGAAACTATTGGAACAGCGCCTCGCCCCCCTCAACCCGGACGGCTTCTGGATTCAAAACTGGATGGAGATGAATTATAACTTTTTCCGGGCCCTGCGACTGGAAAAGGCCACCATGTTCGTGATCCTCTTTCTCGTGGTGGTGGTGGCCGCCTTCAATATTGTCTCCAGCCTGATCATGTCGGTGATGGAAAAAGCCCAGGAGATCGCCATCCTGAAAACCATGGGTGCCACGGCCAGAGGCATCATGACCATCTTTATCATCAATGGCGGCATCATCGGCCTGACCGGCACCCTGGCCGGGCTGCTCCTGGGCCTGTCGCTGGCCTACAACCTGGAACCGGTGCTGGGTGCCATCGAAAAGGTGTTCGGCATCCAGATTTTGTCGGGACAGGTCTACTATATCGACCATCTGCCCTCCAAGGTGGTCGTTTCCGATGTGGTCTGGATCACCGGCGTCAGCCTGGCCATCAGTCTGCTGGCCACCCTGTACCCCGCCTGGAGAGCCGCACGGGTGGACCCGGTGGAAGCCTTGCGCTACGAATAATGACTCTGCCACACCAGGGGCGTTGCCCCTGTACCCCACCAGGGGGATGATCCCCCTGGACCCGCAGTTCTTTAAAATGATTAAAAATAAAGGGTGAAGGGGGCTGGGGGGGATGGTTCACCGCCCCCCCGGAAAAGACCGGACAGCGCGTGGTTTTCCCGTTGTCTTTTGGCTGAAAACGGGATAGGCTTTTTCGCTTGCTCCCTTGCTTCGGATTCGACCCATGTCTATTGATGCCCGTACCGTCCAACATGTGGCCAGCCTGGCCCGCCTGCAGGTCTCTGCCGAAGAGGTGGACGCCTATGCCGCGCAACTGTCCCGCATCCTGACTCTGATGGAAACCCTGAACACCTTGC
>CAIWLA010000645.1 GCA_903913345.1 uncultured Magnetococcales bacterium
ATGATAAGGGTAAGGAGGTTGCATCAGAATATTTTCACAGCTACTTAAAGGATTATTTTATCCGTTGCTCTTCTGAGAATACGGAATGCAATGATCGCCGATCCATTTGGTTGCACAGGACCAACACGGCACTTATCGCCACTGCTGTTATTGTGTCTCTTGCATTCTTGGCCTTCTTTTTTGGAGACCTCGATAAGGCAAACATTAAAAAGATTACGGAAGTGTCCGTCATTACCCCTGTTACGATAACCGGAGGCAACATGTCAGACCAACCAAAGAGTGACCAGCCGCAAAAAATGGCCATGCCAAAGACACCGCCACCGCCACCGCCACCGCCACCGCCACCCTTGCGGCTGATCAGAGAGGGGGTTGAGGTGAGTACTGAGTTCTACAATCCAGTTCCACCGAGAGGCAAGACAGATGGCAAATGACCAGAAACCCCCATCACCGCCACCTCCGCCGCCACCAGAAATGCGTGTGGTTAAGTCGGATACAAGTACTGGCAGAGTGGCTCCTGTTCCGGTCCAAAGGCCGACACCCAACGGAAAAAAATCCTGAGTCGGTTGGATATTATGCCGATTTTGGTGAGAAGTGCTGATGGGCGCACCCAAAACGGCTGAGGCCGCCCCGAAGGACGGCCTCGAATGCCCCTTCCGCAACAGGGCGGATGAGGTTGGTTTATACCTCCATCCGATCCAACGCCTTCTGAATACGTGTCTTCACCTCGGATGAGACCTCCGGTTCCGTCCCTTCCGGGGTGGCAGACGGGCGTCTCCAGCGGGCGATGGCGGTCCACAATCCCGCAACGCCGATCAGCAGACCCACAAAGGGTGCCCACCATAACAGCCTGTTTTTGCCCGTCCCGGTCGGCTCCAGATAGATATAATCCCCATACCGCTGAAAAAAATAGTCGCGAATGGTGGCCTCGGCCTCCCCGGCCTGCACCTTGTCGCGAATCACGACCAGCATGTCCTTGGCCAGATCGGAGTTGGACTCATAGACGGATTGATTCTGACAGACGGCACAGCGCAAATCCTTGGCAATCTTGCGGACCAGTGCCTCGCTGGGATCCTCGTTCTGCTGCACCGCGTGGGCAGAGGGCACAAGCCAGAGCAGACCCACGAGCAGGGCCAGAAAGATCCGAAGTGGGCGGTGTTTCATGGCTGTTTTCCCGGTGCAGTGGGGGGTTGGATGAGGGGCAGGGCCACCTGCTCAAACCACCCTGGATAGAGGGGACCGGTCTGTTTGATCCGAATCATGCCGCTGGGGTCCACCAGATAGGATTCCGGTGCCCCATACACCCCCCAGTCGATGGCAATCTTTTGCCCCGGATCAAAGGCCTGTCGATATCCTGGGTTGCCATGGCGGGCCAGAAACAGCCTGGCCCCCTGTTCGGTATCCCGGAAATCGACGCCGATGATGACAAAATCGGTGCGGGGTTGGGTCTGCTTGGCCAGTTCGACCAAATAGGGGTGCTCGGCCACACAACTGACACACCAGGATCCCCAAAAATTGACCAGCACCCACTTGCCCCGTTGTTCCGCCAGGCTGATCGGTTTGCCGTCCAGATCCGTGGTGGCAAAATCATGGGCGGGTCGATTCACCAGGGGGGAGGGAATCCGGCGCGGATCATTGTGCAATCCCAGGGCAAACAGCACCAGGATGGCGACGACTGTCAATAAAAGGATGCCTTTCCAAATGGTTTTCATTGTCTGTCCATTTTTATCAATGCACGCTTCAGGCGTGTCGGCGTCCCTGCATCATGGCGAAGGCCACGCCAAGGACCATGATTCCCGCTCCCCACCAGATCCAGAGGACCAGCGGATTGCGGTAGAGGCGAAAATTCCAGGTGTTGGCCTTGACGGGATCGCCCATCACCACATAAATATCTTCCCGCCAGGTGCTGTGGATGGCGGCCTCGGTGGTTGGCTGGGTGTGTTCGCCGTAAGACCGTTTTTGTGGTTTCAGAATGAGGCTTTCGCCGTTGCGTTCGGCCCGAATGACGGCTTCCGTGGCGGTCCAGTTGTATTTGGCGGCCTTGCCCACGGAGTCCAGGGTGAGGGTCCAGGTGCCCAGTTTGACGGAGTCACCGGGGGACAAAAAGAGATCGATCTCCTGCTGAAACAGCCCGGAACCGATAAAACCGGCACTCATGATCACAATGCCCAGATGGACTATCATGCCGCCATAGCGTCTTTTGTTGCGGGCCAATAGGTGCAGCAGGGCGACCAGGGGGGTGGGTGGTTTGGCACCGGCCTGTTTCGCGCCGACCGCCAGACGGGACTGTACGCCACGGACGACATCCAGACCGTGGGTGCCGAGGACGAACAGAATCAAGGCCACGGTGGCCAGGCCGTAGGGATGGACCACCTGTTGCCATCCGGCGAACAACAGGCCAGCCCCGGCCAGTAGGAGGGGCAGGGGAAAGTCACGGCGAATCCGGCTCATGGCGGTCCGCCGCCAGGCGATCAGGGGACCGCAGCCCATCAACAGCAG
>CAIWLA010000646.1 GCA_903913345.1 uncultured Magnetococcales bacterium
GAATTGACTGCCCAGCAATGGCGTTCCGTCTATCGGCAGTTGGTGGCGGCCGATCTGTTGGCGGTGGATGCCGAGTATGGGGGGTTGCGTCTGACCCAGCGCAGTCGCCCGGTGTTGCGTGGGGAGCAGGCCATTCGTTTCCGTCAGGATCCCAAGGCACTGGTGGCGACCCCGGCCAAAACCGGTGTTCCAGGTCGGCGCGGCACATCCTTTGGTGATCAGGAGGCGCAAAAGCGGCTGGAATTATTGAGATCCTGGCGGCAGGATACGGCCAAACGCCAGGGTGTGCCGGCCTTTCTCATTTTTCATGATGCCACGTTGCATGATCTGGTGGAAAAGGGGCCTTTGACCTTGGAGTCCCTGGCGGAGATTCATGGTGTTGGCAAGCGGAAATTGCAGATATATGGTCAGGAGATATTGGATCTGTTGCAGCAGGGTGGCCGCTAAACAATGCGGTCGTTTTCGGAAAAGTGGTGTCTCTTGTCGAGCTTTTTTGCATCAGGGCGATAAACACGTTGTGGGCTGTTGCCTCCAAACCCCCACCGGGGGGGGATGATCCCCCCCGGACCCCCACACTCATTAAAAAGATTAAAAAAAAAGGGTGGGGGGTGTTGGGGGGCGGTTCTCCGCCCCCCAAGGTCTTCCTCTTTAATTACGCCACTCCAGACTTCTCGTATCCCGTGATTTTATCAAAACTGAGATAGCGATAGGTCTCTGCCGCCTTGGCATCGACCCGATCCGCCATATGTTTCAGGTACTCTTCCACGGTGGGCAATCTGCCCAGCAGGGCGGCGACGGCACCCAACTCGGCGGAGCCGAGGAAGGTTTGTGCCCCTTTGCCCATGCGATTGTCAAAGTTGCGGGTGGAGGTGGAAAAGACCACGGCATTATCCGCCACCCGTGCCTGATTGCCCATGCAGAGGGAGCAGCCGGGAATTTCCGTCCGGGCACCGGCCTTGCCGAAAATGCTGTAGACCCCTTCGTCGAGCAATTGCCGTTCATCCATCCGGGTGGGGGGTGTCACCCACAACCGACCTGGCACGGGGGGATGGCCATCCAGTATCCGTGATGCGGCGCGGAAATGGCCGATATTGGTCATGCAGGAGCCGAGGAAGACCTCGTTGATGACCGTGCCCGCGACATCGGAGAGGAGTTTGACATCGTCTGGATCGTTGGGGCAGGCCAATACCGGCTCCTTGATCTCGTCCATGTTGATTTCGACGATGGCGGCATAGTCGGCGTTGGCATCCGCTTTCAGCAGGGTCGGGTTGGCCAGCCAGGCCTCCATGGCCGTGATGCGGCGTTGAATGGATTGGGCATCCTTGTAGCCACGATTGATCAAATTTTTCAGCAGAACCACGTTGGAGCGCAAAAAGTCGATGATCGGCTCTTTGTTGAGCTGCACGGCGCAGGCCGCTGCGGACCGTTCGGCCGATGCATCGGTCAATTCAAAGGCCTGTTCCACGCTGAGATTGGGCAAGCCTTCGATTTCCAGAATTTTGCCTGAGAAGATATTCTTTTTTCCCGCCTTGGCAACGGTCAACAGACCGCGCTGGATGGCGACATACGGAATGGCGTTGACCAGATCCCGCAGGGTGATCCCCTTTTGCATGGTTCCGGTAAAACGGACCAGCACCGATTCCGGCATGACCAGGGGCATGGCACCGGTGGCGGCGGCGAAGGCCACCAGACCGGAACCCGCCGGGAAGGAGATGCCGATGGGAAAACGGGTATGGGAGTCACCCCCGGTCCCCACCGTATCCGGCAGGCAGACGCGATTGAGCCAGGAGTGGATGATGCCGTCGCCCGGTTTCAGGGCGACCCCCCCCCGTTCCTCGAAAAAGCCGGGCAGGGTTTGATGGGTCTTGATATCCACCGTCTTGGGATAGGCGGCGGTATGGCAAAAGCTCTGCAAGACCAGATCGGCTGAAAAGCCGAGGCAGGCCAGCTCCTTGATTTCGTCACGGGTCATCGGTCCGGTGGTATCCTGGGAACCAACGGTGGTCATGGTGGGTTCGCAGTAGGCTCCCGGCCGCACACCCGGCTGACCGATGGCCTGTCCCACCATTTTCTGGGCCAGGGTATATCCTTTGCCGGTATCCGGGGGGGTATCTGCCTGTTGAAAGAGGGTGGAGGGGGGCAAACCCAGGACCGAGCGGGCTTCCGCTGTCAACTTGCGGCCCACGATCAGGTTGACCCGACCCCCGGCCTGCACTTCGTCCGCCAGGGTGGAGGGTTGCAGGGTGAAACGGGCGACCACGGCACCGGCGCGGCTGATGGTGCCGGCTTTGGTGTCAATGGTGATGACATCGCCGCTGTTCAGGTCGCCCACCGGGCACTGGATGGGCAACATGCCGGAATCTTCGGCGGTATTGAAAAAGATGGGGGCAATACTGCTGCCGATCACCACACCGCCGGTCCGTTTGGCCGGGACATGGGGAATCTCTTCGCCAATGTGCCAGATCAGGGAGTTGGCCGCCGATTTGCGCGACGAACCGGTACCCACCACATCGCCCACATAGGCGATGGGATGGCCTTTCTTTTTCAGTTCGGCCAGCTCTTCCAGGGAACCCGGCTTGCGGTTGATCAGCATCGATTTGGCGTGTACCGGCACATCCGGTCGGCTCCAGGCCTCGGAGGCGGGGGAAAGATCGTCGGTATTGGTCTCGCCCGGCACCTTGAAGACGGTGACCGTCACCTGTTCCGCCATTTTGGGACGGGAGGTAAACCAGGTGGCCTCCGCCCTGTTTTGCATCACCTGTTTGGCCTTGGGATTGCTTTTGGCCTTGGCGACCATTGTTTTGAAGGCGTCATAGATCATCAAGGTGTTGGAGAGGGATGCCACGGCCTCATCGGCCAAGGTGGCATCATCGAGCAGGTCGATCAGGGGTCCGACATTATAACCGCCGATCATGGTGCCCAGGAGCCGCGTGGCCTCCTGGCGGCTGATCAGGGGGGTTTTCGCCGTCCCTTTGGCCACCTGGGCCAAAAATTCGGCCTTGACCTTGGAGGCATCATCGACGCCCGGCGGCACCTGATTGGCGAGCAAATCGACCAGAAAAGCCTCTTCACCAGTGGGTGGATTTTGCAACAGTTTAACCAGATCAGCCGTTTGTGCAGCATTCAACGGCAGGGGGGGCACGCCCTCCTTGGCACGTTCGGCGACGTGTTGACGATACGCAACGAGCATAACAAATCTCCCCATAAAAGAAAAAAGGATACCCGAACCATTCCGGTACGGTGCGTTAACATAAGCGGAACTCGATCTGTTTGCAAGTTTCTTTCGTGGCCAGCCATTTCAGACAGGATCTCGTGACCGTTCTCCGGTTAAGACATCAATAATGATGCGGGCCTGTTCGCGATGGCGTTGACAGGGATCGTCTCTGGTCCATTCCTGGTCAAAAAGGGAGCGCAACCGGGGAACAGCCGCTGTCGTCAGGTCAAGGAGTTGCTGTATCCGCTGGTCGTCAGAGTGCTCGATGGCGGTCACCAACAGGGGCAATACCATGGGCGTGACGATGTGTTGATCAAACAGCACCCGTTGTTCCTCTGAGAGGGCGTCCGCCAGAGTGTGCAAACCGGCCAGTCCCTTTTTAAATTCTATTGCATGATCAAAGACAATACCGCCGATACCCAAGGAAAAGGCGACCGCCGCATGGTGGTGGTCGCCTTTGGCAAGCAGCATGGACAACAGATAGGCTGAGCGCAAGCGTTTTCTGGTCAGGAGTTGCACGACAGCAGACAGTGCCTCTTGTGGATGATACGATGAACTCTGAATAAATTGAACAAACTCGGCAACGTTGTGGTTGGCATCCAGACGGAAAACCGTGTCAAGAAAATTTCCTGACTTGTTTTCCTGCTTTGGAATCCATCCAAAGAGTTGGGCCAATTCCTGGAAAGAGACTTTGTTGTCAAAACCCAGTTCCTGTTTCGCCCATTCGACACACGCCTCGCCCTCCACAGGGTCTGTTTTATACAGCCATGGATAGGTTTTTCTTAAATGATCATGTTGAGAGAGTCTGGCAGAAAAGATCAGTTTTTCCCTTTCTGCAGCATGTTCCCATAAAGGCTCATTTTTGCATATGTCTGCAGGAAACTGGTCAAGTGGTCCAGACATGGAGACTTTGAGTCCACACAGTCCGGCGTACAAAAAATGCGAACCAATGCCATTGGAGGTCATGTATTCAAA
>CAIWLA010000647.1 GCA_903913345.1 uncultured Magnetococcales bacterium
CCAGCAGAAAGAGAACCATCAGCAGATGCAGCAGCAGCGAAAAACCCCATGCCCATCCCACCTTGTCCGGTGGTCGGATCATCACCATCGCCGTGAAGGAGGGAATGGGCATGGTATTCGGCTTCAATACGGTCAAAACTCGACGGTCATGCCCATGTAGGCCGTTCGTCCCATACCGGGGACTGGTGTTGTGCCCGGTGTCGTACCGGCGGTTTTGTCTCCGATCCAGTAGGCACCACCCAGGGGCGGGTTGTAAAAGCGGTCGAACAGATTGTCAATCCCCGCATTCAGGCGGAGTTGTCCCCACCGATAACCCGTTTTGAGATGGACCAGGCCATAGCCCCCTGTTTTGAGTTCGTTGCGTGTGGACGAGACATCGTCCTTGCCGTCCACCCCCTGAACCTCCAGCGTGTTGGACCAGAGATTCCGTTCGTGCTCCAGGGCCAACCGGGCGTTGATCGGCATGATATGATAGAGATTATCACCGGTATCCAAATTCTTGCCACGCACATACCCGACGACGCCAGAGAGGGCGAAAGTGCCCACCGCAGTCGTGTTGCCCAGCACGGTCCGCCCGGAGAGATCCAGACCATACAACTGGGCATCATGATTGGCATATTGCAGTTTGACCAGGCCCGTTGTCCCGCCGGAGAGACGGTTTGCGTCAATAAAATCCTGCACACGGCTGTAATAGGGGGTGGCCTTGAAGGTCCACTGCTTGCCTGTCCTGTCATGCCATCCGGCGGCGATGCTGACGGTATGAGCCACTTCCGGTTTCAGATCCGGATTGCCCACATAGCCGTTGGCATCGCCCACCGCACTGTTCATCTGACTGGACATGGTGCCCGTGCTCCACAGATAACGCTCATAGAGATTCGGTGAACGGGTTTTGCGGGCATATCCCCCTTGATAGGAGCTGGTCTGGCTGGGATCATAGCGCAGCAGGGCGGTCAGATCGAAATTGACATCCTGACGGGCATGATCACGGGCATTGAAGGCATTGGCATCGGTCGCATACATGCCGCTGTATCCAACCACATTGTCGGTATTCATCCAGACCATATCATTGCGGATGCCCAGCAACGATGACCACTGGGTATCCCATTGGGCGTTCCATTCGGCAAAGGTGCCGAGGCGATCCCGTCGGCCATGGTTGATATTCTGGAAGGTGCCTGGTCCCATGGACGGTCCTGTGTTCGCAGGCGGCCACCAGTCATCCAACCCGAAATGGGTGAATTCGTTGCCGATGCGTACCGTATCCCGTTTGGACAGTGGGATCTCGGCCTTGAGCGCGTAGCCCTCTGTGGTGCCATCGGTATTCATCGGCATGAACATGGGGTTATAGTTGACCGGAGCCGGAATGGCGACCGCCTTGTCGCCGCGTACATCCATCTGGTGTTGGGTGTTCTCCCAGTGCAGTTGGGCATCCAGCTTGCCCCAGCCAAATTGACCTTCATAACGCCCATTGACAAATTGGGCCTGATTGCCGGTCATGTCCATGTGGGCGTTGACAAAATCCTGATAGGGGATCTCCTGTCCACCCACCTCCAGAGTCACCTGATTGTCATCCCCTCTGGCCGCCAGCTTGGCAGAATAATTGTTGGATTCAAAGGCGGTGGATTGGACCGTTTGGCCATGGCCATCCTTGTAATCGTTCGCCTGGGTCGTGGAACCTTGCAGCATCAAGCTCCATTTGTCGGTGGCCAGGGTCGCGCCCAGATTGCCGCCTTCCTGGTTGCCGTTGCTGCGTACAAAAGTGGCCACTCTGCCTTTGGTCAATACGCCATCACCCGGACTGGCAAACTCCGGGTCGCTGGATTGAATCGCAATGGTTCCGCCGATGCTGTCTCCGCCGATACTGACCGGGGTGATCCCCCCGGTCACCTCCACATGGGCAATATGGGACGGATCAATGATGGAAAGCGGGGGATTCATATGGTTGCCGCAGGCGGATGGCCATTCTCGACCATCCACGTTGATTCGTACCCGATCGTCAGCCAGTCCATGGACAACCGGCAGGCTGGAGACTCCGCCACCGTGATACAGGTTGACACCGGGCAGCCTTTCCAGGAGATGGGCCGTATCACTGGTGGCTGCCCGCAGTGGAATCAGGTCGGGCGTATCCAGGGAGGAACCCTGCAACGTGCCCGGTTCCTCCATGCGCGGCGCACTCACCACCACCTCCGGCATGATGGCGGTGGTGTGGGCACCCTCTGGCAGAGGATTGGCCGTGGCCTGGGATGATCTCTCTGTTGGTACCGTCTCTTCGGTCATCCCGGACACCGGCAGTGTACACAGGATGGCCAGGGACAGATAAGATATTTTGTGGGACATGTTTTTCGCTCCTTGCCGTACTCCATGATGGTCTGCAGGATACGGCAAGAACGATACCAACAATAATCTACTTAAAAATCAATAAATTATTAAAATAATCTCCATACTGTGTGTGTTCCATGCCTCAGCCACTGTGTCTTTTAACGGGTTTGCCTGATTGGGATGGAGGGTGGGCAGGATGACCATCCTCCTGTTTTGCAACGGACCCTGTTTGACCAGAGGATGGGTTTGTTGTATGGTGGTTGTCCCTCGTTATCCGGGAAACGGATCGTTGGGGTTGTCCAACCGATACAATGTCGTCAGAAGAGTAAGGAGAGGTGACAAACGATGGATGATGTCATTCTGGATGTTCGAAAATTGGCGGAACAAGGAGATGCCGACGCCCAGTTCAAGCTCGGCTACCTGTACGCCAAAGGGTTGGGCGTGCCGGTCGATGCAAAGGAGGCGGAAAGGTGGTTTGGAAAGGCGGCCGAACAGGGGCACGTTGGAGCAGAGTTTGAACGGCAGGTGTTGCAGGGGGCGACCGAAAATTAGGCGACAACCGTCCGCCTCCTGTCGGAGTTTCATCCGTGGCATTCGGTATGACACTTAAGAGACGGGCAGGGGGGCATTCCCCGGTTGCGGCTGGCATGAGTGCCAAAAACCAACCGGGGCAAACGGAAAAATGTTTGGAAACTTGACGTGTCAAAGGACCAACGCAACGGCGCGGGCGTTGATGATGCCTGGTTTGATACCACCCATTTTCAACACCATCTGCAACCGTGTATTGACCCGCTCCGCATGGCTGGTGGCCTCGTGTTCCGTGCCGTATCCGCCACCATCCACCGGGCCACCCATCAGGTTCAAGAACAGGTTGCCCGTCCCTTCGTAGACCAGACGATACCGTCCTGCCATCTCTTTCACCCGTATACGAGTGGAGCCGAAAACCGACCTTTTTTGATGGAACATCTCTCTGTTCTCCCCCGACAAGGATCTCGATGCATCATCACCGCATACCATCACCCACCAGTCCAGTGGTCCGGTTCCGATATGTATCAGCATTCAAAGCAAAAAACAGGCCAAAAAAAACGGTTCGGTTCGGGGGGGATCGCGCATTTCCTGCACCAGGGTGAATTTGTTCCAGGCAGGAAACGATGCAGAATCATGGAGGTACTGTTTTCGTCTGGACATCGCCGACCGA
>CAIWLA010000648.1 GCA_903913345.1 uncultured Magnetococcales bacterium
AGGGAGTGGCCAGGGGCGGGGGTAAACTTCTCCCCCGCATAATAGGCCCAGTAGGCCTACGGATTGCGCTGGGACCAGGCCGTGGCCCAGGCCTGCAACAGGGCCTGCACCTCGGCCACCATTTTGGGATCGGCCTCTTCCCCACCCTTTTTCTCCAGAACGGGTGGAGATACCCCCTTCGCAGCCTCGACCTGGGTGGTCGGTGGCTTCACCCCATCCGACTTGCTCATATTGGCGGGCGGCTGTTTTGCCTCATTCGGTTTCCCTTCCGGGGCAACAGGGGATTGCGCAGCGGGGGCCTTTTTCTCTGGAGCCGCAGGGGGTTGGATGACCGCCAGTTTTTCCTCTTTGGGCGGAGTGTGTACCGTCTCCCGACTTTCCTCCTTTCCTTCCGAGCCAAACATGCGCGGCTGGTCTGGAGTCTCCGGTTGGAGATCATCCCCTTTCTCCCCACTCTGCCCTTTGGCGGGGCTGCACCCCTCTTCCGGTGTACCGGTCAGAGGCTCGGCAAATTGTGGCTCCAGAAAATAATCGGGTATGGCGTGCGCACCCGCCCCTGCATTCGCCGCTGGCGATTTGCCCAGGCTCTCCTGCACGGTTTGCAGGGGGGAACTGGAGACCCCGGCACTCCACTCGGAAACCGCCTCGCGCATGGCATCGGTCAAGGTGGCGATATCATCCAGGCGGGTCGCTTTCGGGGCCAGATCGACCCCCAACGTGACAAAAATACGTCCCACTGCATTCTGGGCATCGGCATAGGCCTGATAGAGCTGCAGTCGGGACATGATGGCACTGGCTGCGGCACTGATATATTCCAGGCGGCTCTGGGCATCGTTGTGGGCAGTGGCGTTATAATTTTTGAAAATGCGCTGGTCAACGGCATCAATCTCTTCAACGGCCTGCAATTTACGCTGATCGCTCAAGTATTGGCGAAAGGACAGGTGGACCTGCGTGAGAACGGCCATGTGCAGGGTCAGACGACGGACATCCGCCAACTCCTCCCTGTTTTCCGCCAGACGAATGGCGGTCGGACCCTGCAAAATATTCATGATATTCAGTACAATGCGGGAACTGGCCTCCTCCCACTGGGCATTCATGGCAAACGAGTTGCTGTCCCAGTTGTACCCCGCCTGGAATTCCAGACCCGGCAACATGCGCAACATGGCCTTGCGCACATCCCCCCGACTGATGCGCGAGGTATACAGGGCCTCCCGCACATCCGGTCGATTGTTCAAGGCCAACGTCTCCATCTCCTCGATGGTCATGCGAATCTCAGGAATGGTCAACGCCGGATCATCGGGAATCTCCAACCGAAAATCACTGCCGGGCGGGAGATTGAGCAGGGCGGCAAACTCCGTTTTGGCCAGGCTTAATTGATGGCGCAAATCCTGTAATTGGCGGACAATTTCCAACAGGGTCTTCTGGAAACGCAAAATATCCAACTGCGGCCTCAACCGCTCCTGCTCCACCTGTCGGGCATCGGCCAGGGCATTGCGGGCCTGCTGGATCACGGGTCCAATGGCCTCTTCCAGTTTTTGGGCACCGGCTGCCCGCCAAAAGGTGGAACGGACATCCTGCAACAGGGTGTGGACCGCCTTGCGTTGATTTTCATTGGCAATCAGCACCCGATCCGCATCCTGACTCGCCTGGATGGCACTGACCCCGAAATCGAGAATGTTCCACGCCGTGGTCAGTTTCGCCGTCGATTTATCCTGATCCTGGGAGGTGGAAAAGGCGGTGGAGGCGGTTTGATCGGTAATGGAATATCCCGATGAGGCCTCTGGATTGCTGCGCACTTTGCGTTCGACATTGGCGGAGATCTGGGGCAGGAGATCAAACGGGGTGAGATCCAACTGTCGCTGGGCAACCGCCTTTTCCATCAAGGCCACCCGATGGCTCAGGTTATACTTCAGGGCACGGGCCATGGATTCGAAGAGGCTGATGGGGTGGGTCACCGGTTCCTGACGGGTAAACAGGGCCGTATGGTCATTGGCCAGCAGGTCGGCCCGTTCACCGGGGGTGATCGGGTTCAATCCATAGGAACAGGCGAACAGCAAACCGGACACCCCGGAGACCAGCAAGAGCACAAAACCCCGCTTCAGCGCGGCAAACCGGCTGTTTTTGGGTGGCATCTGGGCTGTATGGGCTGGTTTATCCATTATACACGGCCTGACAGTTCCTTGAACGCATCCACGGTGTTGAAGGGGGATTTTGGGTCTCAATGCAAAAAAAAGACCGTTTGCATGGATGGGCATGATGGTGTCTGAAACGACCGGCCAACACCTGCTGAACAAATTGTCCTTGCATTAAAAATAATTTGTTATTTCAATTTGTTGCATTTTTTGATTGCACTCTGATCCCTTTGGGGAGTAAAATTTTCCGTGTGGTGTGGCATCGCAGAGGAAAAGACCAGCGTCAACGAATTGAGGGTGAAAAGCCGATGGCGGCAATCGATGATGTTCAGGCCGACATGAACCGGAAAATCTGTTGGCATTGTCTGCTGGGCAAGGCGTTGGAGGAGTCGCTGACACCGGTCAACGTGGCCGTTCAGACCGAAGTGGATGTGGTGAGCGGATCACCCAAGGCGGATATTATCCTGTTGCGCCGGGAGGGGGAAGAGTGGACAGCCGCACAAAAACTTTGGCTGGCCGATGGTTTGCGCGATACAACGGCTCAAGAAGAGTTGCTTGAGTTCAAATTCAGCGAAAGCCTGACGGAAGATTCGATTGCGCAACTGTTTGTGTATGATTATTTGTATCGAATCAAGCAAAAACTGGACCGCAGCGCGTTACAAAGTTTTTTGCTCCTTTCAAAAACGCCGAATACGGATGTCATGCAACGATTTGGTTTTGAACCAACGGCAAAGGCAGGCGTTTATGCCTCCAGGCTTCCCCTGTTTGGTTCGTTTTGTATTATTTTACTGAATGAGTTGACAGATGAACCCCACAATGTCGTTTTGAAATGTTTTGCCAGCAAAAAGCAGGAATGGCAGAAAGCGGTTGCCTATGTGGATCGTCATGGTTTATCTGACATCTCGGTGGAGTTTGAGTGGATTATCAAAGGAATCAGGAGAATTCGCATGAAAGGTGTGGTGGAGAACGGGGAGCCTGAAGGGTTGACGCCTGAGTATGTGATGGATTTGGGCAGAAGGGAGTGGTTTGAGTCGATCATGAACTCCTTGTCTGAGGAGGAACTGTTCAAATTCCACCGAGCAGAAAACATTCGTCGGGGAAGCCGTCAGGAAGGC
>CAIWLA010000649.1 GCA_903913345.1 uncultured Magnetococcales bacterium
CAAGCAATTGGCCCAGGAGGGGCGACACACGCCAGCCCGTCAATATGCCTTGTTGTTGCGTCTGGCGGTATTGTTGCAGCGGTTGATCGAGGATACCGGGCTGATCAGCACCGATCTCAAACTGGAAAATGTGATGGTCTCTGCCTGCCGTTCGGGACCACCGCAGTTGGCGATGATTGACCTGGGCGGTATTTGTGAGGCGCGCCTGGCCGATTATTATCGTGTGATCAGCACCGATTTTTATATGGCCCCCGAACTGCATGACCGGAGCATCAATCTAACGGATGAACCGGTCCTGGTATACAGTTTTGGCATCATCGGCCTGTTTGTCCTGGAGGGGGGGCGATGGCCGGTGGCCGAATATGATTATCTCAAGCCGCTGTTGCCCAAATTGCGGGAGCAGGGCGGTCCCGATTGGTCACCAGCCACGCGGCAGGCCATGCCGGAGTGTATCCGCATCATTGAAACCTGCCTGCGGGAGAGTCGGCGGGAGCGTTATCCGACCATGGTCGCTGTTGCGCAGGCCTTGCAGGGGGCTTATCAGGCCTGGGTTGGTCGGGATTGCGCCCGGATTGCGGGCTCTCTGGCTCCGGTGGCGACAGGACTCCCGGCGCACAAGGGGGCTCTCCTTCGACCCAAGATGCGGGATGTCTGGCGTGAACCATTGACCGGCATGGAGTTTCTCTGGATTCC
This sequence comes from uncultured Magnetococcales bacterium, assembly GCA_903913345.1. Taxonomy (GTDB): domain Bacteria; phylum Pseudomonadota; class Magnetococcia; order Magnetococcales; family Magnetaquicoccaceae; genus Magnetaquicoccus. The sequence goes on from CAIWLA010000649.1 coordinate 694, forward strand.
GCCGGGTAAATTCTGGATGGGTCAAGCGGAAGAGGAGACCAGGGTGTTGCGTCAGTCGGGGGATGCCGCCCATTTTGCCAAATGGTATGCCCGCGAATTGCCCCGTCATCGGGTGGAACTGGATGGTTTCTGGGTGGGGCGGTTGCCGGTGACGCGCGGGCAGTTTGCCTGGTTTGTCGAGGAGTCGTTGTTCCTGACGGACCGGGAACAGGCCCAGTTTGCGTTGCGGTCTTGCGTGTCGGCCCGGGAGTCCATGGAACAATGGAACTGGCAAACCACCCGTTTTCAACAGGATGACCAGCATCCTGCCGTATTCATCAGTTGGTTTGATGCCCTACAGTTTGCCCAGTGGTTGAGTCGACGGACCGGGTTGTTGTGTACATTACCCACCGAGGCCCAATGGGAGTATGCCTGTCGCGGGGGAGCGCGTGATGGTGCGCCCTTCTGTTTTGGTCATACCATCCGTACCGATCAGGCCAATTATTATGGTGGGTCTGTGTATGGGGCGGGCAAGACGGGCATTTATCGCAAGGGGACCACGGCGGGCGGTCAGTTTCCGCCCAATCATTACGGGCTGCATGACATGCACGGTAATGTATGGGAATGGTGCCAGGATCAATATGAAGAGGATTTTTATGGCAGGCCGCAGGCCAGGCAACGCAATCCGGTCCATCATACGGCCATTGGTTATCGGATCAAACGGGGTGGTTCGTGGTGTTGTGGTCCAGACATGCTGCGTTCGGCCTATCGGGGGGGTGGCTATCCCAATGTGGGCAAGGAAGACACCGGCTTTCGTCTCGTGTTGCCTGGATGATACTTTCCCTATAACGAATGGAGGATAACCAATGGTGGAATTGTATTTTCTTTTATTTCCTTTACACTATCTTGGACGGTGGATGCCTGTCTACATCCAGCGCAGGGGGTGGGTGGACAAAGAGTAATTGAATAACGCGGAGTTGGTCAACGGGATACCGGGTCGGACTGTGCGTTGGGTGGTATACGCGGGTGTGTGGTTTGGGCGCGAACTGGGTAGGTTTCAGGAGTTATGCAGATGGCCGAACATCAAGATATTCATTCTCAGGAACAGCAGCAGGCG
>CAIWLA010000650.1 GCA_903913345.1 uncultured Magnetococcales bacterium
GACATGTTTGTGGAACATCATTGCGCCGATTTTGGCATGGATCAGGCCCATGTGGCGGGGGATGGTGTGGTGACCGGTTTTGGCACCATTCATGGTCGCCGGGTGTTTGCCTTTTCCCAGGATTTTACCGTGTTCGGCGGCTCCCTGAGCGAAACCAATGCGCGCAAGATCTGCAAGATCATGGATATGGCGGTCAATGTGGGGGCACCGGTGGTTGGTCTCAACGACTCCGGCGGAGCACGGATTCAGGAGGGGGTGGCCTCCCTGGCCGGTTATGCCGAGGTGTTCCAGCGCAATGTACTGGCCTCCGGGGTCATCCCACAGATTTCCGCCATCATGGGGCCGTGTGCGGGGGGAGCGGTCTACTCCCCGGCACTGACCGATTTTATCCTGATGGTCAAGGACACCTCCTACATGTTTCTCACCGGTCCCGATGTGGTGAAGACGGTGACGCATGAGGAGGTCTCCGCTGAGCAGTTGGGCGGTGCCATCACCCATACCACCCGTTCGGGCGTCGCGGATTTTGCCTTTGACAATGATCTGGTATTGATCAAACAGTTGCGCCGTCTGCTCTCCTTCCTGCCCTCCAGCAACCGCGCCCCGCCGCCACGGATTGCCACCGGTGACGACCCGCGGCGCCAGGATTTTTCCTTCGACTATCTCATCCCCAACGATCCCCAGCGGCCCTACGACATGAAAGAGCTGGTGGAAAAGGTGGTGGACAATGGCGATTTTCTGGAGGTGCAAGCGGAATATGCCAAAAACATCATCATTGCCTTTGCCCGCCTGGACGGCCATACCGTCGGCATCGTGGCCAACCAGCCGATGGTGCTGGCCGGCTGTCTGGACATTGCCAGTTCGGTCAAGGCGGCCCGTTTTGTCCGTTTTTGCGACTGTTTCCAGATTCCCCTGGTCACGTTTGTGGATGTGCCCGGTTTTTTGCCGGGCACACAACAGGAGTTGGGCGGCATCATCAAGCAGGGTGCCAAACTGCTGTTTGCCTTTGCCGAAGCCACGGTGCCCAAGGTGACGGTGATCACCCGCAAGGCTTATGGAGGTGCCTACGATGTCATGTCATCGAAACATTTGCGGGGCGACATCAACTATGCCTGGCCCCATGCCGAGATTGCCGTGATGGGACCGAAGGGGGCAGCCGAGATTATTTTTCGCAATGAAATTCGTGCCGCCGCCGATCCCCAGGCCAGGTTGCAGGAGGTGACGGCGGCCTACGCCGCCAATTTTGCCAATCCGTTCATTGCGGCCCGCAAAGGTTTTATCGACGATGTCATCATGCCCCATGACACCCGCTGGCGGGTGATTCGCGGTTTGCAGACCATGGCGGGCAAACAACTGGCCATGCCCTGGAAAAAACACGACAACATGCCCCTCTAGCCAGGACGACACGATGCACAAGATTTTGATCGCCAATCGGGGCGAGATTGCCTGCCGGATCATCCAGACGGCCCGCCGCATGGGCATTGCCACCGTGGCCATTTATTCCGACGCCGACCGGGATGCGTTGCATGTCCGTCAGGCTGACGAGGCCGTCTGGGTGGGACTGGCTCCCAGTGCGAACTCCTATTTGAATGTGGATGCCATTCTGGCGGCCATC
>CAIWLA010000651.1 GCA_903913345.1 uncultured Magnetococcales bacterium
CCCGGCCCTCAACAATGTGCGTCTGGCCGTTCACAGCTCCCTCAGCAATGAATCCAACTGGGAAAAGGCGAAGCAAATGGGTGCGGACGATTTTGTTCCCAAATTTTCCCCGGACCGCTTTGCCGAAATTCTCCTGAAACAATTGGCCGGGTCGGCCTCTCCGCGACGGGCTGCAACAGCGCGTTCCGCTTGAGTTCCGCCCTTTCCCGCATCCCGGTTTTCCTTGCATGGGGCCACCCGATGCCTGCCATGAGCGAATCCTTCCTGTCGGGCCATGGGCAGGGTTCAGCCGGGGTTGGCACGGATGGACCCCCATGGCATCGGTTTGATTTCCATGCCATGGGGGGCTTGTGTGCGGTGCAGTTGTATGCCGACGAATCTCTCCTGGCCATGGCAGCGGCCCAGGCGGTTTTTGCCGAAGTCGTCCGCATCGAAACCCGCTATTCCCGGTATCAGTCCGGGAGTTTTCTCTCTGAGATCAATCGGGCGGCCCAGGTGGCGGGCCGCATCACCGTGGATGCGGAAACGGCTGGACTCCTGGATTATGCCTTTGCCTGTCATGCCAGGAGCGATGGCCTGTTCGATATCAGTTCGGGGGTATTGCGGCGGGCGTGGCCTTCGACTGCCAACCGGTTGCCGGACCCGGAGACGGTTCATGCGCTGTTGGCCCAGGTTGGCATGGACAAGATGGTCTGGCAATCCCCCCTCTTGCACTTTCTGGTGCCCGGAATGGAATTGGATCTGGGTGGAATCGCAAAGGAATATGCGGCGGACCGGGCGGTGACGCTCTGCCTGACCTTGGGTATCGAGCACGGACTGGTGAACCTGGGGGGCGATTTGGCGATCATCGGTCCCCACCCGGACGGCACCCCCTGGCGCATTGGCATTCAGCACCCCAGAGAGGCCGATGGCATTCTGGAGACCGTTCTCCTGACCGGGGGTGGACTGGCCAGCAGTGGCGATTATGAACGGGGCATGACCATCGATGGCAAACGGTACAGCCATATTCTCAATCCACTGACCGGTTGGCCCGTCCAGGGATTGGCCAGTGTGAGCGTGGCCTCCGAGCGGTGCATGGTGGCCGGCAGCCTCTCTACCATGGCCATGTTGAAAGGAATGGACGGCATCCCGTGGCTGCACGCCCTGGGGGTGCCCCATCTCTGGATGGATATGGACGGCCATCGGGGGGGATCCCTGGTTGCGTCAACGACTCCACCCTCTTTTGGATAACAGCCGATACAGCGTGCATTGAACAATCTCTCTCCCAGTCAATCCCTTTTGATTTCAAAAGAAAATCAACAGCACAATTAACATGGATCAATTTTGATCAATGTCAATCCTTGACGCCCGCCCAGGAAACGGCGCATCCTGCCCGACAGACACCCAGGCAAACCCTACGACAAGATCTCAATTTTATTGATTAATTTGGCGTAGGGCAGTCATGGCTTTTTTCCCCCGCTCTGACGCCAACTGATTCAAAAAAGGAGTAAATTTATGGATGACAGAAAATTAAACATTTCTCATTTGCACCTCCTTCTCACGACTGGATTATGCACCACAGCCCTGCTTGGCGTGATTCCAGATGCCAACGCCTTGCCACTCTTCGGGCGGCAGACCGGGCAGAATTGCCTCTCCTGCCATGCCGGGGGCCATTTTCCCGACCTCACCCCTTACGGACGCATGTTCAAGCTGACGGGCTATACCATGGGGGAGCGGACGATACCCCTGGCGGCCATGGCAGTCGGATCTCTCAATAATACGCGCAATGTCTCCAACACCTCTGATCCCAATGGCGACCCGAACGCCGATTTTCCCAACAATGGCAAGCCGATCCTGGCAACGGGGAGTCTGTTTACCGGCGGCAAGATAACCGACAATCTGGGGGCTTTTGTCCAATTCACTTTCGATAATTATCAGGGCAGTGATCCGAATTCCGCTTTCTGGAAAGGTCACGCGGACAATGTGGATGTTCGTTTGGTCGATCGTTTTATCCGCACCGACCGGGATCTGATCGTCGGTTTGACCGTGAACAACAATCCCACCGTTCAGGATGTCTGGAACAGTGTACCCGCCTGGGGCTATGGCGTGGTGCCGGGCAGTACGGGATTGGGGGGGACCGCGCCATCGCCATTGGTGAGCGGAGGGTTGGGCCAGCAGGTGGCCGGTTTGGGGGGCTATGCCTATTTGAACCGTCAACTCTATCTGGAGGCCTCCCTGTACAAGACGGCGGAAGGGGCGTTGTCCCCGCTGAGCTACAACGTGACCGGTTCTTCTTTGCGAGGAGCGGCCCCGTATGGACGGGTGGCCTTGAACCATGAATGGGGGGCGCACAATGCCATGCTGGGGGCCTTTTTCCTGGACGCCAACACCTATGATCCGACCGCGAGTACCGATACCACCCATTACCGGGATGTCGGATTCGACACCCAGTATCAATACCTGCTTGATCCCCACTCGGTGACGGTCAACGCGAGCTATATTCACGAACGCATCAACCATCCCGCTTCCGTGGCCAACCAGGCCGGTGCCTATGACGCCGCTGCGGGTACTGCGCTGCAGTCTCCAACCAATACCGATGACACCCTGGATCTCTTCCGGGCCAAGGCCACCTATGTCTATGGAGCAAAATATGGTGGCAGCCTCTCCTTTTTCAACCTGAACGGCACCACCAATTCCGCGAATCAGACGGCTCTCCTCGATCCAGCCATTCCGGGAATGGGTGGGACGGCAACGAACGGTGCCCCTGCGGTGAGCGACAACGCATCCGGCAATCCCGCCACCCGTGGTTGGACGGGGGAGGCTTTCTGGATGCCCACGCAGAATGCGCGATTGGGGCTGCAGTATACCGTGTTTGATCGATACAACGGGGCCGCCAACAACTATAATGGGGCCGGGCGTAACGCCAACGATAACAACACCCTGTTCCTTTATCTGTGGGCTGCCTATTGATCCGGGTCGGCTGGTTGGAAAAACAGCCACCCTCCTGTTGAGGAGAAAATTCATGCATCGCATTTTTGTCCTGTTTGCCCTGGTTGTGGCTGCCCTTGGTGCGGGCTGCACCGCCCTGGAACGTTCACGCAACACCGCCGACCCGGCCGTTTCTGGAGAAACCCTGGCCAAACAAGTCTGTTCCACCTGTCACGGGATGGATGGCAACTCCGTCTCGCCCAATTTTCCGCGACTGGCCGGTCAACCGGAACCTTATTTTATCGCTCAGATGAAGGGGTTCCGTACCCATACCCGATCTGATCCGGTCGGCTTTGAATACATGTGGGGATTGAGCCGTCATCTGACCGATGAACAGATTACCGGGTTGGCCGCCTATTTTGCCAAGCAAAAACCGCTTTCCGGCTCCCCTGGTGATTCCGAGGCCATGGCAGAAGGCAAGAAGATCTATGTGGAGGGGATTCCCGCGAAAAATGTGCCTCCTTGCATGCTCTGCCATGGTGAGCAGGGGGAAGGCAAGGATATCTTTTCCCGCTTGGCCGGACAACATGCCGATTATCTGATCAAGCAAATGGGCGTCTTTCAACGCACCGACGAACGACCGGAAGGGAGTGTGATGAAGGAGATTGCCCATGGACTCGATCCACAAGCCATAGAGCAGGTGTCCATCTATAACCAGGCCATGTGACACCTCCACAAAAGGACCGTCGAGACGACTTGTTCAGGATGGCCCGTATGCCCATCCTGAGCAGGTCGTCTTCTGGTCTTTCAGTACCGGTATCGCCACCCCCGATAGTGTGACCGGTACGGGCCAAAGCCATCGTAGATATAAATGCCCGATGCCGGATATGGATAGACGGGGTAGGGATAATAACCGGGACCGGGGTTCATGACGACATATTGCTGTGGGGGCGGCGGAGAGACGACAACGGTCTGGGCAGGGGCCACCGTGGGTGATGCCGTTGTCCGATCCGTCAGTTGCCATTGGCCGTTGGCATCCCGGCAGCTCAAACCGGCCAGGTTTTCCTGCTTGCCCTCGATGGAGGCCTGGATGGTGACCTCGCGACAGATACGACCCTGGACATCCTGCGGAGGCTGTGGCGTCACTAGGTAGGTCACGTTGGTCTCCGGGTTGATCCAGGTGGTGGTGGCATAGGAGGGTGCCC
>CAIWLA010000652.1 GCA_903913345.1 uncultured Magnetococcales bacterium
CGGGTTGTATGGCATGATCATCTTTGCCCTGGTGGCGGTCTTTGTCGCCGGTCTGATGATCGGTCGCACCCCGGAATATCTGGGCAAAAAGATCGGGGCCTTCGAGATCCAAATGTCGGCGGTCGCCGTCCTCACCCCCTGTCTGGTGGTGCTGGTCGGCACGGCGGTGGCGGTGGTGAGCGAGGCAGGACTGGCGGGTATCGCCAATGCCGGCATTCATGGTTTTTCGGAGATCCTCTACGCCTTCTCTTCGGCGGGCAACAACAACGGCAGTGCCTTTGGCGGTTTGTCGGTCAACACCCCGTTCTACAACACCCTGTTGGGGTTCGCCATGCTCTTGTCCCGCTATTGGCTGATCATACCGGCCTTGGCCATTGCCGGTTCCGTGGCATCCAAAAAGACTGTCCCGTCCTCATCCGGAACCCTGCCCACCCATACCCCCTTGTTCGTGGCCCTGCTGATCGGGACGGTGATCGTCGTTGGTGCATTGACTTTTCTGCCCGCGCTCGCCCTCGGCCCCATCGTGGAACACGTCCATATGATTAACGGACATTGACGGAGCAAACCCACATGCAAGAACAGTTGTCACTTCTCGATCCCACCATCCTCAAAGAGGCCGCCTGGGATTCGTTAAAACGTCTTTCACCCCAGTATCAGATCCGCAATCCGGTCATGTTCGTGGTCTGGCTGGGCAGTCTGTTGACCTCTGGACTGTACGTCCAGGCCCTGATGGGCCAAGGCGAGGCCCCGACCTGGTTCATCCTGGCCGTTACCTTGTGGTTGTGGTTCACCTTGTTGTTCGCCAACTTTGCCGAGGCGATGGCGGAAGGTCGGGGCAAGGCCCAGGCCGCTGCCCTGAAGGGCTTGCGCAAGACCGTCCTGGCCAAAAAGCTCAAGGAACCCCGTCCCGACGCCAAATGGGAGAGCGTTGCTTCTGAAACCCTGCGCAAGGGAGATGTGGTCCTGGTCGCCACGGGCGAGATCATTCCCGGCGATGGCGAGATCATCGAAGGAGTGGCCTCGGTGGACGAATCGGCCATTACCGGCGAATCGGCCCCGGTGATCCGGGAATCGGGCGGCGATTTTTCCGCCGTCACCGGCGGGACACGCATCCTCTCCGACTGGCTGGTGGTGCGCATCACGGCCAATCCGGGGGAAACCTTTCTGGACCGCATGATCAGCATGGTGGAGGGGGCCAAACGACAAAAGACCCCCAACGAAATCGCCCTGACTATTCTACTGGTCAAGCTCACCCTCATCTTTTTGCTGGCCACCGTGACCCTGCTGCCCTTCTCGATTTATGGGGTCGAAACGGCCAAAGCGGGTTCGCCGGTGACGGTCACAGTGCTGGTGGCCCTGCTGGTCTGTCTCATTCCCACCACCATTGGCGGCCTGCTCTCTGCCATCGGCGTGGCCGGCATGAGCCGCATGATGGGAAAGAACGTCCTGGCCACCTCCGGAAAGGCGGTGGAAGCCGCCGGGGATGTGGATGTGCTGCTGTTGGACAAGACCGGCACCATCACCCTGGGCAACCGGCAGGCTTCCTTGTTTGCCCCGACCCAGGGCGTGAGCGAAAAGGTTTTGGCAGAAGCGGCTTTGCTGGCCTCGCTGGCGGACGAAACCCCGGAAGGGCGATCCATCGTCACCC
>CAIWLA010000653.1 GCA_903913345.1 uncultured Magnetococcales bacterium
AAAAGAGCAGGGCAATCCCCACGCCACCCAAAAAATGGGGCTGCAAGAGATAAAAACCAGCCCCGGCCTGTTGCAGGGCGGGCCAGACACCCGTCGCAAAGGAGCGGGTGAGCAGGGCGATGGGGTCCAGCAGGCCGATTTGCAGGAGACCCAGGGCCGCCATGACCAGCAGACCGGTCAGGAGATAATATTTGACCCGAAACAGGGGTTGATACCGGTTGAGTTTGTAATCGTCTGCCGGTCGCCGTCGGCTGAAAAAATGGCTGACCGCCTGGTTGAGAATACCCAACGGACAGATCCAGGCGCAAAAAAAACGCCCCAGAAAGAGGGTGGGAATCAGGATGCACAGGGAAAGGGCCAACCCACGATAGAGGGTCGAACTGGTCAAACCACCCGCCAGGGCGGTCAGTGGGTCCAACACCAGAAACAGATCTACCTCATACCCTATCAGATGTCTGAAATCCGTACACCAGAGCAGAAAGAGAAACAATCCGAAGAAAAAAACGGCGTATATTCGACGAATGGCGCGCAAATTCGGTAAGATGGATCCATTCTTGATGCCGAAACGGGGGCTTCGCCCCCGACCCCACCAGGGGCTTCGCCCCTGGACCCCACCAGGGGGATAATCCCCCTGGACCCCTGATAAATGAAAAGGATTCAATGTTATGCCCCCACTTGACGTTCAACCCAGTGCACAGAACGCCAGTCGGTCCGTCCCAGACCACGCGCCTCCGCCATCGCCAGATAGGGCACCTGTTCCAGGGTCAGATCCAGCCATTGCAGGGCACAGGTATCCATGGCCACCTCATCCAGACCGGCCAGAAGGGTATTGACCCGCACCACATCATCCAGACTGCCCCCCGATGGGCCATTGTGCTTCAATACCCGCGTGGCATCCATGATGGTCAGGGTGGGACGCATCGCGGCGGCCAAATCCACAATGGAGACGTGAATATCCTGGTGGAGACGATTCCGTTGCCCACCCAACACCCCATACCAGTTTTTCATGGCGAGGGTGCAGCCACTGAGCGAATGCTGTTTGACCACAGGCAGATTGATCACCTTGTCGGCCTGATGAAAAAAATGGGCCACCGGCCACACCTTGAGTACCGTCCCCCGCATGTCGGTCGGACGAAAATCGGCACTGCCCGGCAGTTTGACCACCGCCCCCGCCTGCTGGGCCGCCACCTCGATCCCGGACCGGGCAAAGCTGCGATGGGGATCATTGATCGAACAATCGGTGACCCAAACCCGGCCAGCCCCCGCCTCCCGACACAAACCCGCCACCGCCGCCACCACTTCGGGATTGGTATTGGCCGCCTGCTCCGGTTGACGATCCCAGCCCACGTTGGGTTTTAATAATACCGTGTCACCGCGCTGGACAAACCGTTGCATCCCCCCCAAGGCGGCCACAGACTCCCGCACCATGGCCTCCACCGAGGTACCCCGCACCATGACCAACACCGGATGCAAGGTCGAGGGGGCCACCCGAAAATCCGGTATGGTCAACACCGCCTGCCGCTGATGACGCACCGGATCGGCAGAGTAGGCCCAATAGCCCACCACGCCAACCCCGGCCGCGATGGCCGCCGTCCTCCCGGTCTCCAGCAAAAAACGGCGACGACTCCACTCCGGTTCCACCTGCTTGATCCGGGAACCCTGCCGTCGTCCCTTGAGAGTGGGATCGGTCTCACTCATGGTGGGCAAACGCCTTCAAGGCCGGGCGCATCTCCTCATCCAATGGATGAAAAATGCCCAACCAGACGGTATCAAGAGGCAACACGATCCAATCTCCTTCGTAACGGTCGGAAACCTGCAAAATACGCATCCCCTCCACCTTTGTTTCTGTAACACCCGTCCCTTCTTGTTGCATAAAAGACAAGAAATTCCGCTCCAAATCGGATCTCTGTTGCGGTGTTACGGAAACACTGAAGGCCAAAATGGCCGTTCCATCGGCCCGCTGGAACCGGCGTTCCGCCACCCGCTGGAGAAAACTCCAGCCATGGTAGTTCTCCTTGATAAAGCGGGTTGTCGTCACCATACCCAGGTCGGGGAAGAGGAGATTCAAGGAAGCCTTCCCCAGGGATTGGCCAGCCCCTTTGAGGATGGCCTGGTGAACCGCCTGGGCCACGACCAACAGCGACAGGTTGTCGGCGAAGGCGGCCAGCTTGACATAGTACTGGCCCGCCACAAAACCGAGGCTCCGAGGGGCCTGAAACCCCACATCGCCCACCGCAACCGGTTGACCGCCGACACCGATCTCATCCATCAACACGCCAAATGCATTGAGCGGCTCGCCCATGTCGTACAGATCCACCACAGCGGAAGGCTGTTGGGTGTCCGTTGGCAAACGATACTCGGCCACAGTCAGGGCGCGAAAACCGGCACTCAAGAAATATTCGGCGTGTCCATCGATATATTCGTACAGGTTGGCCTTGTCAAACAGGCGAATGGTGGCCAGTCGTTGCCAGTTTTCCACCTGTTCCGGCAAAAAAGCGGTCATCCGGGAGCCACCCGACTTGAAATCCAGCAAGGAGGGATCATAGTGTTGCCCCCGTTCGTAGAGCAGAGCGGCCAGGAGCGGCAACAGGGCCAGCAACAGCCACCGCACCGCCCCCGGCGCGACCCGTCGCACCGGGGCAGTGGTCGGTTCTCCAGGGACCACCATCGTCGCCAATCAGGCGACCGAAGCAAACGACAGGGTACGATGGGCCGCTTGCAGTTTATGGGCCACCGGCAGTCCATGGTCGCAGGCGGCGGTGCAGGTGGGTTCCTGGCAGTTCAGGCAGGGTGCGGCGGGATTGGCCAGGGCCGCATAGCTTTGCATGGCCCGTTTTTCATCGCCATAGTCTTCAAAATACATTTGATAGCGCAAAATATTGGCAATATCGACCCCTTGCGGGCAGGATTCCATGCAGTCGCCGCAACCGGTCCGGCAATAGCTCTGGCCATAAAGGGCGGCATACTGATCGAGGGCACGTTGGTCGGCGGCCGTAAAAGGGGTGCCAGAGGCTTGCAGGTATAGATTCAAATCATCCACCGTTTTGATGGTGACCACCAAACCGGCCACCTGGGGATGTTGCAGAACCCATCGAAAGGCGGCATGTTCAAAAACGGCATTCCCTGCCTCGACGTGGCTTTCCTTGGCACCGGCCAGGGTTTTCATGGCAATCACGCCAACGCCGTGTTCGGCAGCGGTCTGAATGATGTCGGGCAGTTTGGGAAATTTCATAAAGTTGAAGGCGGTCATGATCAGGTCAAAATGACCGCTGGTGACGGCGGTCGTCAACAAGGGTTCCAGATTGTTGGGACCGTGGGAGGAGACCGCCAGATAACGCACCTTGCCGGCCTTTTTCAATGTTTCCGTGGCGTCCAGCATGTTGTCATCCAGCAGCCGTTTTTGCTCCTCCTCCGCAGAAGGGGCCTTTTCGCCGATGGCATGGACAAAAACCACATCCAGATAGTCCAGGTTCATCCGTTTCAGACTGGCATCCACCGCCGCGATATAATCGGCCTTGGGGGTGCCCACCGGCAGATGACCGGGATAGGGCTGTGGGGAACAATATTTGGAGGCAATATAAATCTTGTCCCGCTGCTTGAAGCGGGTCATCGCCTCGCCGATCAGGGTTTCGCTGTTTCCATAATCGGGTGCGGTATCAAAATAGTTCATCCCCTGATCGATGGCCCGCAAAATCATGGAGGCAGCGGGCAGTTTTCCCGCCCCAAAGGAGATATCGCTCATGGTGATGGCGGTTTTTCCCAGTTTACGATAACTCTTGACCTGGGATTTTTCCATCCCCTTCTGGTTGCCCGGCGACCCCTCTTCCGCCCCGGCCAGAGTGGGCAGAGCGGCGGTGGCGGCCATGGCCATGGAGGATTGCAAAAATTCTCGACGTTTCATGATCCTTTCTCCTGCTGGTTTGGGTGAAACGGTTGACGCACCGAAAAATAATAGCAAAGGGGAATTGGCTTTGTACAGGAGTGGCCATGTCGCCTCCACAGGATTATTCTTTGGCCAAGGCGGCGACGTGGCCTTGCGTCACGCCGCCACGACTGTCAACATCTGGCGGGTTTGTTTTTCCTGACCTTCCTCTATGCGATACGGACACCCATGACCACAGAAGAACACCTCCACGCCACAGACTGCGTTGGTCACCATGTCAAGACTGCTGCGCGCACCGCCCTGCTGGCGGAGATCCGCGACCACTCCCGCCGTCATGGCGACGCGCCCATGGCGGTACCGGTGGTCCACGTTATCCTCATGAACAGTTCCGGAGCCATCCGGTTGGTCCAGAGAGGCGACAAACCGGAAAACCCTTTCATGTGGGACAAGGCGGTTGGCGGCCACGTGGTGTGGGACGATCCTGCCCTGCCCCGGGAGGCCTTCGATGCCAACGCCCGCAAGGAGATGGCCGAGGAGATAGGCATCCAGGACG
>CAIWLA010000654.1 GCA_903913345.1 uncultured Magnetococcales bacterium
CGGGACCGACAGCATACCCATCGACTGCAGCTACAGTCCGGTGAAGTATGCATCGTACCAGGTGTCCAACGCCCGCATTGGCCAGCAGACGGACTATGACAAGCTGGTTTTTGACATTGAAACCAATGGCGTGATCAGTCCTGCGGATGCTATGAATGCAGCGGCCAGGATTCTTCAGGACCAGCTGGGTGTGTTTGTTAATTTTGATGAGGCCGCTTTTGTCGAAGAGCAGAAGGTGGTTGCCACTCCCAGGTGGAATCCAGACTTGTTTGAAAAATTGGGTGACATGGAACTGACTGTCAGATCTTCCAAAGTAATCAGGAATAGTGGCATTGTTTATGTCGGAGACTTGGTGCAGAAGACTGCGAAAGACCTGCTCAAACTCCCGAATTTTGGCCGAAGCTCTCTGAATGAAATCAATGAGGTTTTGGAGGGAATGGGACTGAGTCTGGATATGACGTTGGAGGGGTGGCCACCTGCGGATATTGAAGTAATGGCCAAACGGATGGATGTGTGAAATGACCACCTTGTCAAACACCACGCCTGCTAAAGGCACCGATCAAAGGGAGGAGCGTCTGTCGCGCTATAACGCCCTGTCCCCATCTGCTAAGCTGGTCATGGGCATGAAGGCCCTGATCGGCGGCACTGTCGTTACGAAAGCGGCTTTTCATGAGATCATGGTAGCCACAGGCTCCCTTTCTCCAGAAGGCAAAGCGTGGAATTTGATCAGCCTCGGCAAGATACTGGACGATTTGCAGAGACAGAACCTGTTGAATGAAAAATTGGTCTGCCAACCGGATTTGTTGCATCCGGTCACCGCCGACATGGTGGACAGCCAACAAGGCAGCAAGTTTCTGAAGGTCGTCCAGATGAAATTTCCCGTGGAGTTCCCCAAGTATTCATACTCATCTCACATAATGTACAACGAGAACGCGCTGCGAATGATGCGCCTCGCCATTTACGCCAACGATGATAACACCTATACTAAAATTCGAGACATCTACGAAATTGGCTTCCAGAACCACCAAGGACCGCACCTGTTGGTCTCGCTGTTCCTGAATGCCCCAATTTCCATGGACTGGTTGACCAGACGAAAACCTTCGATTTGCTACGATATTTTTCGGATCAAATTGGATGACTTCCTGGACACTGGCATGATCAGTCCAGGTCTGCCTCCTATGCTGACCTATTATTTGAAACAGGAGAAAAACCCCCAATTTACCGATTTTATTGATTGGGCTCCAGAATTTCATTTATTGTCTGGTAATTTGGATCGCCTGCGCCACTATATGACCACGATGGAAGACGAACACGGTTTTGTGCGACCGGCTTATCAGGGAGCTGTGGCATTCCTTACCGGTGACAACACTGCCGCCATCGACTTTTATCGGGTCTCTCTGAAAGCATTTCGACAGTACACCCATAGACGCAAGATTTTCCTCGATGGCCCTAATGGGTTGTTTTTTTTACTGGCTCTGCTCGCCGCCAATGACAGCTCCCTGCATGCGGAAATTCAGACCAATCTCGATGCTGTGTTTATGGGCGATCTTTACCGGTTCGGGTTCAGGGCTATTCGGGCCACGCTGTTTCTGGTGCAGGGGTTGGAGGGCAAGGCGACTGCCTTGCTCAAGACATTGCCAGAAAAAATGCCAGGTGATCCTCTTTCTGCCGCATGTGTCTGTCTAGCCGAATATTTTATTGATCAGGGATCAGCGCAACGACGTCTTTCCCACCTGGAGGAACGCAAGTCTTCTTTGCAGGAAATCTTGCCCCTGGTGGCCCACATTTACAGCAGCATTCTCGCACACATCTACGAATCCTCTGTAGGATCCACTCAATGGATAGATTTCACCCAAATCATCCAAATTCGGCCACCATGGGAACGGTCCTTTGACAGTTTGGCGGTGTTGTTGCGAACAGGAAAACCCAAGACTATGGAGCGAACTGCTGCTGCTCCAACCAAAAGGCTGGCCTGGTTTTTAGATCTCAAGCAAAAGTTCGTGGAAGTCCTGGAACAGTCGTTCAGAGCACGACAAGGCTGGAGCGATGGCCGTTCTGTGGCCATGAAACGACTCTACGAACAAGATCCTCGCCTCAATTACCTGACCGACCATGATCGCCAAGCCCTACGCACCATTGGCAAATCCCCTGGCAGCTGGGGAGACGATGATGATTATGCCTTCATTTGGGAAAAAGCTCTGCTGGCGTTGATCGGGCATACGGCTGTTTTTGATGCCACCCACAGGGAGCGTTTGGTTGAGTTGGTGGCCTATCCCCTGGAATTGGTGGTAAATAGCACACGCGATGGCTATCGTTTTGCCCTGTCCCACAATAATGACTGCCCCACTGTTTTTGTTGAGGAGGAGACGCCTACCCGATTCCGGGTGATCGAGTTTTCTGAGAAGTCATTAGCTTTGCGCGACGTGCTTGGACCTCGGGGATTGGATATCCCGCGTCACGCCAAGGAACAAGTGACATCGCTGCTGAAGGAACAGGGCCTTGCACTGCCTGTGCGCACTGATATTGCCGATGTGGATGTCGCTGTGGTGGAGGGAGACACGACGCCCGTGGTGCAGATGCGCCCCATAGAGCTGGGGTTGACAGTCTCCGTGCAGGTTCGCCCATTTGGCAGCCAGGGGCCCTACTATCTCCCTGGTCAGGGCAGTCGATCCGTTCTGTTCACCCTGAACAAAGAGCAAAAACGTGCCAACCGCAGCCTGGATGGGGAACGCAAGGCTCTGGCCCAGGTGTATGCCGCTTGCCCCATGTTGCAGCAATTATTGGACGGCGGGCACGAGGGTGCAGTTGATGGCTTGGAATCCGGTCTGGACCTCCTCCTTGAATTGCAGGAATGTCCCCATCCAATGGTCATCGAATGGCCTGAGAGCAAGCCCCTGCGTGTTTTTCAGCCAGTCTCAGCCAAACAGATGGTGCTCAATCTGAAACAAAGCCGGGATTGGTTCCATGTGAATGGCGAGATCCGGTTGGACAAAGAGCAGGTTATCGCCATAGAAAACCTGATGGAACGTCTTGATCAGGCCAAGGGACGCTTCATCCCCTTGGATGATGGTCGATTCGTAACCCTGACCAGTCATTTCCGGCAACAATTGGAACGGCTGCGGTCGATGACCGAGTCTACACGAGATGGTCGGAAATTAGCCACCCTGGGGGCCATAGCGATTCAGGAACTGGTTGATGAGACCGGCGAAGTCAAAGCCGACCGGGCGTGGCACAACCTGTCCGCCCGCATCCGCGAGGCCAACGAGCATATTCCTGTGGTTCCCTCCACCCTGCAGGCCGAGTTGCGTGATTATCAAGTGGAAGGTTTCCAGTGGCTTTCCCGGTTGGCCCGGTGGGGAGCTGGGGCATGTCTGGCAGACGATATGGGATTGGGCAAGACGGTGCAGGCCATCACGGTCATGTTGGAACTGGCACCCAAAGGCCCTTGTTTGGTCGTTGCCCCCACATCGGTTTGTCACAACTGGGAACGGGAGATGGCTCGTTTCGCCCCGGTGTTGAATGTGTATCGCCTGTCTGCGACTGCGGACCGAGCGGCCATGCTGTCTGCCATGGGGCCTATGGATGTGTTGGTGGTGAGCTATGGTTTGCTCCATGGGGAGGGAGATCGACTGGCGGAATTTACTTGGGAAGTCCTGATCTTGGACGAGTCCCAAGCTATCAAGAATGCAGACACCCGCCGCGCTCAGGCCAGTCGAAAGTTGAACGCCGTCTTTCGTATTGCCATCTCCGGTACGCCTATTGAGAACTATCTTGATGAGTTATGGAGCCTTTTTCAGGTGATCAATCCCAATCTGTTGGGATCACGAGAGAGCTTCCAGAAGCGGTTTGCCGGTCCTATCGAGAAAAACCGCGATGCAAATGCCCTACAGGCCCTTCGTGCCTTGGTCCGACCATTTATTCTGCGGCGTACCAAGAGTATGGTGCTGTCCGAATTGCCACCCCGGACTGACGTTACCCTGGAGGTGGAACTGCCTGATGATGAACAGGCTTTCCATGAGGCATTGCGGCAAAAGGCCATAGAGACCCTGGAGAGACTGGCAATAGAAGA
>CAIWLA010000655.1 GCA_903913345.1 uncultured Magnetococcales bacterium
GGCCAGCCCCTTCCCAGACCCATCCCATTTACTCTTATTTATCAAACTGTCCCGCCTTAAGTGGGTGGCCCCATGGCTCAATAGCGATACTGTTCCGGCTTGAAGGGTCCGGTGGTCGATACCCCGATATACTGGGCCTGTCTGTCCGTCAATGTGGTCAGATGGGCACCCAGCTTGCCCAGGTGCAAGGCCGCCACCTTTTCGTCCAGGTGTTTGGGCAGGACATAGACCCCGATGGGATATTTGCCGGGATGGGTCCACAGCTCGATCTGCGCCATCACCTGATTGGTGAACGAGTTGGACATGACAAAACTGGCATGTCCGGTGGCGCAACCCAGATTGACCAGTCGGCCCTCGGCCAGGACAATGAGCCGTTTGCCGTCCGGGAAAATGACATGATCCACCTGGGGCTTGATATTCTCCCAGCGCAGGGCGCGAATCCCCGCAATGTCAATCTCGGAATCAAAATGGCCGATATTGCAGACGATGGCCTGGTTTTTCATCCGGTCCATATGGGCGCGGGTGATGACATCCACATTGCCGGTGGCCGTGACAAAAATATCGGCTACAGGGGCGGCCTCGTCCATGGTGACCACCCGATACCCCTCCATGGCCGCTTGCAGGGCGCAGATGGGATCGATCTCGGTAATCCAGACCGAGGCCCCCATGCCGCGAAAGGCTTGCGCACACCCCTTGCCCACATCGCCATAGCCGTTCACCACGCAAATCTTGCCCGCGATCATCACATCGGTGGCCCGTTTGATGCCGTCAATCAGCGACTCCCGGCATCCGTACAGGTTGTCAAATTTGGATTTGGTCACCGAATCATTCACGTTGAAGGCCGGCACCTTCAACGTGCCATTTTTCAACATCTCCTGCAAACGATGGACCCCGGTGGTGGTCTCCTCGGAGAGTCCCCGGATCCCCGCCAGAATGGCCGCCTGTTCGGGACGATGCAGCACCACGGTGACATCGCCGCCATCGTCCAGGATCATGTTGGGATACCAGTTGTTGGGACCGACAATGGTCTGATCGATGCACCACCAGAATTCCTCTTCCGTTTCGCCCTTCCAGGCAAAGACCGGGATGCCGGCGGCGGCCATGGCGGCGGCGGCATGGTCCTGGGTGGAAAAAATGTTGCAGGAGGACCAGCGCACCTCGGCCCCCAGATGAACCAGGGTCTCCATCAGGACGGCGGTCTGGATGGTCATGTGCAGGCAACCGACGATGCGGGCACCGGCCAACGGCTGTTGACCCTGGTACTCCTGCCGCAGGGCCATCAGCCCCGGCATCTCGGTTTCGGCAATGGCAATCTCTTTGCGACCCCAATCGGCCAAAGAGATGTCCGCCACTTTATAATCGTTTACGACAGACATGATCGATTCCTTGTCAGCAAGTCAATGAATAGGCCGCAGGGCGACCGTTGAATGGGCAAGACTACAGCCCGGCGGCCTGGCGCAACTCGTCGGCCCGGTCGGTCTTTTCCCAGGTAAAATCGGGCATTTCCCGCCCGAAATGGCCATAGGCGGCGGTTTTCCGATAGATGGGCCGGAGCAGGTCGAGGGTCTGAATGATGGCCTTGGGCCGCAGGTCAAAATGGGCGGCAACCAGTTGTTCGATGCGGGCATCGCTGACCCGACCGGTGCCGAAGGTGTTGATCATCATGGAGACCGGCTGCGCCACGCCAATGGCATAGGCAATCTGCACCTCGCAACGACCGGCCAGTCCCGCCGCGACAATATTTTTGGCCACATAACGACCCATGTAGGCCGAGGAACGGTCCACCTTGGAGGGATCCTTGCCGGAGAAGGCCCCCCCGCCGTGATGGCCGGAACCGCCGTAGGTGTCCACGATAATTTTCCGGCCCGTCAGGCCGCAATCGCCCACGGGACCACCGATGACAAAACGTCCGGTCGGATTGATATGATAGACGGCCGCCTCCGACAGCAACTCGGCGGGCAGGACCGGCTTGATGATCTCCTCGATGACCGCCTCCCGAATGGCGGCATGGGTCATCTCTGGCGCGTGCTGGGTCGAGAGCACCACCGCTTCGATGGCGGTGGGCTTGCCGTCGGCATAGCGGATGGTGACCTGGGATTTGGCGTCCGGTCGGAGCCAGGGTAATTGGCCATTTTTTCGCACCAGTGCCTGCCGTTCCATGAGGCGATGGGCGTAGTAAATGGGGGCGGGCATGAAGACAGGGGTTTCATTGCAGGCATAGCCGAACATCAACCCTTGATCCCCGGCCCCCTGATCCAGATCCAACCCTTCCCCCTCGTTGACCCCTTGGGCAATGTCCGTGGACTGTTTGTCCAGCGCGACGAGTACGGCGCACGAGTTATAGTCAAAGCCCATCTCCGAAGAGTTGTAGCCAATCTCCTGGATGACGTGGCGCACCACATGGGGATAATCGACGACCGCACGGGTGGTGATCTCGCCGGCGACCACCACCATCCCCGTGGTGATCAGGGTCTCGCAGGCAACGCGGCTTGTGGGATCCTGGGCCAACAGGGCGTCCAGGACA
>CAIWLA010000656.1 GCA_903913345.1 uncultured Magnetococcales bacterium
CAACTCGGTCGCCACACTGGGCGTAATGCCAATGCCACCGGCACTGTTTTCACCATTGGCAATGACCATATCCAACGGATGCGCACCCTTCAATCGCCCCAGGTGCTGCCCCAGGGCACGACGACCCGACTTGCCGAAGACATCGCCAATAAACAGAATGGAGAGGGTTTCGGCAGGAGAGACCTTCAACGATTCCGCATTTTCTGGTAGACTCATATTGACCTCTGAAGGTGCCCTTTTTCTTTAACCGTTTTGATGAATGGATTGGTCGACAGCGTATGGCCCATATTTTCTATTTTGCCTGGGTTCGGGAGAAGATTGGCACCCCGGAAGAGAGACTCCCCGTGCCAGAAACGGTCCAGACGGTTGAGCAGTTTTTGGCCTTTTTGCGTGACAAGGGCGAACCCTACGCCTCGGTCCTGGCCGATCCGCAACTGCGTGTGGCGGTGAATCAGCAATACGCACACCCGCAGGATCCCGTCACGGATGGGGACGAGATTGCCCTCTTTCCACCGGTCAGCGGCGGATGAACCGGCTCCTTTCCACCCCTGTCATGGGCTTTGCGGCGGCCAGCGGTACCGGCAAGACCACCCTGATGGTCGGTGTCATCCAGCAATTGCACCAGGCAGGTCTGCGGGTGGCGGCCATCAAACATGGCCATCACCCCGCCGATCCCGATCTTCCCGGCAAAGACACCTACCGCTTTCGTCAGGCCGGGGCGGCCACGG
Organism: uncultured Magnetococcales bacterium; assembly: GCA_903913345.1. GTDB lineage: Bacteria > Pseudomonadota > Magnetococcia > Magnetococcales > Magnetaquicoccaceae > Magnetaquicoccus. The sequence continues at coordinate 729 of CAIWLA010000656.1, forward strand.
TGCTGTTTGCAGCGCGGGAACGCTGGTTTTTGATCCAGGAGTTGCACGGACGGGAAGAGCCGACACTCGAGGAACAGGTGCATATCTTGCGGGGGCATGACATCATCCTGGTGGAAGGCTATAAAAACGCAAGCCACCCCAAGATTGTCGTGCATCGATTGGCCAGCGGACCGACCAGCCTGCACACCCAACTGACCCAGGTCGTTGCCGTTGCCACCGACGACCCCCTCTGGGTCTCCGGTCTGCCGCAATTTTCCCTGGCCGATGCCCCCGGCGTGGCGCGGTTTGTCCGCACCTGTTTCAACCTTTGAAACCGTCTGGAAAATTTTTTACTTGAACTTGTAAAATTCGTGATTTAAATATTCGACGACATCGGCCTCATCTTCTGGCCACCACTGGCTCTTGAGCACCTGCTGGTTGCAGACAGCGACTTGGCTTTTCAGCTTCTCCAGCGACTCTTTGTGTCCTTTTCGGGTATAAATGCCGTTGGCGTTGCCACCGGCCCGGCTCGCGTGGCAGTCGGTCAGGCAACCGGGATCGTGCAAGATCTTGCCCTTGGCCACGTCGGCGGTCCACCCGGAGGCCACGGCCCAGGCGGAAACAACCAGAACCCACAGCGTGACAGACCATTTTTTCATTATTAAAATCCTTCACAAGAGATCAGACATCCATGAACACAGAAAACGGACGCATCCCGTCCCCTGTCCCAACCACGGCCCCATACCCGGTGCGGATACTGGTGGTCGGTACCGGTGCAGTGGGTGGATACTATGGGGCACAACTGGCCAAAGCCGGTGCCATGGTGGCAACCACACACCGTTCTGATTTTGCCGTGGTGCGTGAGCACGGCATTCACATTGAGGGGATCCAGGGTTCCTACCATTTCCAACCCGCCCAGGTGTTGCAACAGGTCGCCGATTTTGATGGATTCCCGGACTATATCCTGGTGGCCTTGAAAGTGCTTGGGGAGATTGCCACGGCAGAGATTATTCGTCCGGTTGTCGGACCGGAGACCACCATCGTGCTGCTGCAAAACGGGGTGGAGACGGAAGCGGGGGTGGCCAATGCCTTTCCGAACAACGAACTGCTCAGCGGTCTGGCCTTTGTCTGTCTCAGTCGCACC
>CAIWLA010000657.1 GCA_903913345.1 uncultured Magnetococcales bacterium
CCCATGACCAGTTTGATCACGAAAGGCTTGACGTAGGTGGTGCCAATCGCCCCCAACTGGATCCCGAAGAGAGAACCGGCCAGGATGATCATGGCCAGACGAATGTCCACATAACCACTCCAGGCAAACTTGATGGTCCCCCCGACCCCCATGACAAAGGCGATCACCAGTTCCGTGGCCGACGACATCAAACTGCTCATCCCCAGGACATATATCTGCGCCGGAACCCCAATAAACCCCCCGACGGCGATGGTGGCGGCCAGCATCCCGGTGGCAAAACCGAGGGGAATGGTGAACAACACCGAAATCCGCGTCTTGAGAGAGGGAAAATAGACCATGGTGCCGGGAATGTGGATACTCTGCACCCACAGGGCCAGGCGACCGGGTTTTTCCTCTTCCGAGGATCCGGAACGATAGCTCTGGATGGTGTCCCGCATGACAAACCCGCCCACCAGGGCCAGAATGATGACAAAGGCCACGGAGACGTACAGGTTGGAACCGGCATCGCCAAAGTGTTGCTTGATCCACTCCTGATAATGGGCACCCAGCAGCACGCCCGCCTCGGCAGAGACCCCCATGATCAACCCCATTTTGAGATCAACCTGCCCATATTTGGCCCGTTTCATGGCCCCGACCAGGGCCTTGGGAAATTTGTGGCACATGTTGCTGGCCACGGCGACAATGCCGGGTACACCCAGGCTCATCATGGCCGGGGTCAAGACAAAGGCCCCACCCGAACCGATAAAGCCGCTGACCAACCCCCCAACAAATCCCACGATAAACAGATAGATGCCGTTGGTTGGATCCAGATGGATAAAATTGACTGCGTCCATGTATCGCTATTCCTGTGTTGAATGGTGTGAAGCAGAAAAGGGAGAACTATTGTTTGGCCCGAACGCCCAGACTGTGCCAAAACGCGCCGGTAAAGTGGCCATGGACCAGAGAAAAGGCGAAGGCGATCAGTACGGGAAAGATGAAAAACCATCTTCCCTGGGAGGACCAGTGCAAAATTTCCTGCTCATACACAAAGAGCAGGAGATACATCAGGATGGATGCCGCCCCCCATCCCATGAGGGAAAGGGAACGGCGATTTGGGTGGGTTGGCGAAGGCATCGGGTTGCTTCCTTGGCAGATAATGGGCGTGGACGATGGTGTGCGGGTATGAAAAGTCCTGGGCCGAATGTCAACACGCCCTAACCGATGGCCGTGACGACCAGGGGACAGGGCAGACGATTGCTCCAGGAGGGGGATCGCCGTTTGTCCGGGTTGCCCTTCAGACCCCATCTTTCCAGCGACTCCACCAGAATGCACACCGTCTCCGGGACGGACCGGGCATGAGAGACCACCGTCTCCCATGACAACTCAGGACGATACAGCAGACGACTGTTTTTGCCATTCCGGGCGACCTCTTCCAGAAAGTGGCTCAAGGCGGGCGGACGCTGACCTTCGCCCATCCGCAGCAAAATCTCCACCCCTGCCTCCAGACGCTCCATCATGGACAAAGCGGTGGACAACACCCCCGGCGGCGGTTCTGCCTCATGCAAAACCAGAAGTATATTGCGCCTCTCCTGGACCAACATTCTGGCCGTCTCAAACTCCCCGGCCTCGGCAAAGGCGGCGGCGGCCCACATTTTTTCCAGACGTTCACTCAGGGTGGGCCTGTTCCCCGTTCCATGGGCCGGGGAGGGGAGTATGACCGGGCGGTCTGCCTGACTGTGTGGCCGGTTGACGGCCGCGCCATCATCCACCATTTTCATGGCGGTATCGGTCTCGCCCGCCTCGGCAAAGGTGACGGCCATCAAAAGACGATCCAGGGTGTTGAGAGGGTTTGACATGGCGTGTTCTTCCCAGTGACTAAAAGGTTCCAACTGACGGCACATTCTTCCTATAGCACGGATTGCGCCAACAGATAAAAAACAATATTATCAATATGTTGTTCAATAATCTGCCCCCAATGGCCAGACCATATATTGCACGATGCAACAATCAGGCAGGGGGAGCAGCGTGCCATCCCGCCTCCTGCCGGGATAGTGGCTTGTTATTTATATTTAAATCGGATCTGTTGCCCAGGTATTGCCATTTGCCATCAATCCTTGCAAAATGCAACACCCTCCCTTGTCATTGGAGCTTTCCCATGCGACAAACCTCTCTGCGCCATAAAGTGCTCCTGGGGTATTACATCATCAGTGCCCTGGTCTTGTCCCTGAGCCTGTTCACCCTGATGGAATTGCGGGCCATCTCCCAGCACTTGATGTCGAGTGAAGAGGTTTTTGTCCTGCAAAACGATGTATTGGAAATGCGCCGTTTTGAGAAAAATTTTTTTCTTTATCATAAACAAGAGGATATGGACCAACTGCTCTCTTATACGGCCCAGGTGAAACAGTTTTTGAGTGAAGCGGAACGTCTGTCGATCTTTCACCAGCCTGGACTCGAACCGATGCGGGCCAAAATGGATGACTATGCCGCACTGGTCACCGCCCAGGGTACGGGCACCGGGGAGCAGATGATGGAGGCGGAAAAGGCGATTCGGGTGCTGGGCAAGGCCATCGTGACGGCGGCGGAGGCGATGTCGATGGAGGAACAGATTGACATACGCCAATCCCTGGAGCAGCACCGTTTATTTTTGCTGGAGGCGATGATTGTCGTGGTGCTGGTCATCTTTCTGCTGGGCCGTTTTGTATCGCACCGGATTGTGCTCCCCTTGCGCCGTATTGAAGAGAGCATGGTTGGCGTGGCCAATGGCCAATTGACGAGCCTGCACATTCAATCCAATGACCGGGAGATCCTCTCTCTGACCCATGCCTTCAATCTGGTCTTGCAGGAGTTGAACAAGCGGCACAAGCACCTGTTGCGTTCCGAAAAACTGGCCGCCCTGGGCACCCTGCTCTCCGGGGTGGCGCATGAACTGAACAACCCGTTGTCCAATATTTCCAGCTCTTGTCAAATCCTCTCCGAAGAGGTGGAAGGCGATGATCTGGCCTTCAAACGGGAGTTGCTGGCCCAGATGGATGAACAAACCCGTCGGGCACGGGATATTGTGCGCTCCCTGCTCGATTTTGCCCGGGAACGGACGTTTCACAAGATCCCGGTTGTATTGGTTCAATTGATTGATGAGGTGATTCGTTTCAGCAAAGGGAGCATTCCCACCCGCATCCGGGTGCGGGTGGATATTCCACCGGATGTCGTCCTGCTGGGCGATCGCCAACGGCTGCAACAGGCCTTCATCAACCTGTTGAAAAACGCCCTGGATGCCATTCCTGAATCGGGAGAGGTCTGGATCCGTGCCTTGTCTTCCCAAACCGTGAACCACGACGAAGAGTCGCCCCTGTTTGTCGGTTGCAACATGCGCACCCCCTGGACGGAAGTGGTGATCCAGGATACCGGAACGGGCATCCCCGACGACTGCCTGGCCCGCATTTTTGATCCCTTTTTTACCACCAAGGCGGTGGGCAAAGGGTCGGGTCTGGGACTGGCCGTGGTTTTTGAGGTGATTGAAGAGCATGAGGGGTGTATCGCGGTCGAGAGTCAATGGGGTCAGGGCACCCGGTTTTATATCCGTCTGCCCACTTTGGTCCAAAAGGGCACCGCCATCCAGAACCCACCCGCATCAACAGAGGTATAGATAACAAGGAGTTTTCCTATGTCGGAACAGGGCAGTTTGTTGATTGTGGACGATGAACCCATTGCCGTGCGCAACCTGGCCCATGTCATGCGCAAGGAGGGATACCGGACCATTGCCATCGATAACGGTCCAGAGGCGTTGGCACTGCTGAAACACAATATCTTCGATGTGGTGTTGACTGACCTGCGCATGGAAGGGGCGGATGGCATGGATATTTTGCGTGCCTGCAAGGAGAAGGCTCCCCAGAGTGAGGTCATTCTGATCACCGGTTTTGCCACCCTGGAATCGGCTGTGGAGTCCATGCGCGAAGGGGCCTTTTTTTATATTGCCAAGCCCTTCCGTCTGGAAGAGGTGCGCAAGGTGGTCAAAGAGGCCATGCACAAGGTCCATTTGCGGCGGGAAAACCGTGAACTCAAGGACAAACTGCGCCGTTTCCAGGGGGGTGGGCCGATCATTACCCGCGACCCGGCCATGCTCAAACTCCTGGAGATCACCCAACAAGTGGGACCAACCGGGTGCAATATTTTGATCACCGGCGAAAGCGGTGTGGGCAAGGAGCTGATTGCCAAAGCCTTGCATCAGCACAGTGGACGCCCCCAGGGACCATTCGTTGCGGTCAATTGCGGCGTTTTTACCGAGGAACTCCTGACGAGTGAACTGTTCGGCCACGAAAAAGGGGCCTTTACCGGAGCGGGGAGCACCAAGACGGGGCTGATGGAGGCGGCACAGGGGGGGACATTGTTGCTGGATGAGGTGACCGAGATGAGCCTCTCCATGCAGGTCAAGCTCTTGCGGGCCATTCAGGAACGGGAGATTGTGCGGGTGGGGGGAACTCATCCGCTTCCGATTGATGTGCGCTTTATCGCCGCGACCAACCGCAATCTGGGCGAGGCCGTGGCGCAGGGCAAATTTCGCCAGGATCTCTTTTTTCGGCTGAATGTGATCACCCTGGCCATTCCGCCCCTCAACGAGCGACGGGGAGATATTGCCCTGTTGGCGGAATATTTTCTCAAACGGGCCGCAGAACGGATGGAGAGGCCCGCCCGTTTGATCGCCGCCGAGGCCATGGCCCTGCTGCGCGAATATGAATTTCCCGGCAATATTCGTGAATTGGAAAATATTATCGAGCGGGCCGTTGCCCTGTGCAACGAAGAGACCATCACCTCTCAACATTGGCCGGACGAGTTGCGGATGCAGGCCATTCGCACCTTTCGCAATCGGGGCAACCGGGCACCGACCCTGGAGGCGTTGGAGGCGGATTATATCCGTTGGGTATTGGGTGAGACCGGTGGCAATCAGACCATGGCCGCCGATATTCTGGGCATCGATCGGGTCTCCCTGTGGCGCAAATTGAAACGTCTGCGCTTGCTGACCGAAGAAGAGGTCTCTTCATCGGCCGCAGAGGATTCCTGATTCCGATATCCATTGAATATGAGGGCGCGTTGACATTCAATCATTTTTGCCGGGGTCTGGGGGCCGTCACGGCCCCCGGTGGGTGTCCAGAGGGCGAAGCTCCATACGCACTAAAACCGCAGGACAACCGGCCTTATTCTGTTTCCATGTCAATCATGCAATTTTTAAAACGATTGCAGGGGTCCGGGG